>JALZKH010000084.1 GCA_030859345.1 Acidobacteriota bacterium
AACGCGATAATCCGGTCGCCGAAGTCTGAGAAAATGATGCCAGCAAGTAATCTGAATAAATATCTAACATTTGTTTCATAATGAAAGATAATTTACACTTTTTTCAAATATCGCGTAAGGTGAGTTACTAATAACAAGTAGTTAATTATCTTACTTGGTAAAATCCCATTTCCAACCAAATTGAATCAATCGTGGACTGCTCGGATAAATTCCTCTGGTTCTGTCAACGATAAACAGACGATCAAAAAGATTTTTCGCCGTAACAAAAAATGTCGAATCCCATTTTTCAACCCGGTAATTCGCAGTTGCATTAAAATATGTTTGACTGCCGATCAAACCTCTCTGTCCATTAGGAATCGGGTCGGAAGTATTTAAATCATCGGTAAATTGCTTGCTGATATAAACATTTTCTACAAATCCATTGAAATTTTGGTATGCAAAACCAATCGAAGATGTAGCGAGGTGTTTTGGAGTGTATGGCAGCCGATTTCCGGTTATCAAAATATCTTCAAATCCTGAAATATTGCTGAATCTTAAGCTATCAAATTTTGCCGTCCCTAAAAATGTGTAGGCAGTTTGAAAATAGATATTGTAATCGGTTTTAAATATGCGGTTTAAATCAAGGCGTGAATTTAATTCGAAACCTTGCTGCAAAGTTTCGCCCGCATTTGTAACGGTCGAACCGACACCACCCGCAACTGATGAAGGTATTATCTGGTTTTCATAATCATTGCGAAAATATGTCGCCTCTAAAGAAACTGCATCCGTCGGACGGGTTCTTATTCCAAATTCATAATTCCAACTGAGTTCGGCATCCAAATTTACAACGCCGCCGCTGTTGGTCAAAATATCCGAAGTGCTTGGAGGAGCAAATCCGCGATGAACTCCTGCAAAAATTGTCGTGTTGTTAAACGGATTGTAGGCGATCCCAAAACCAGGAATTAATTGCGTCAATTCAGTTTTTGCATTTGCTCCGTTTAATAGATTTGTTCGCTCATATTTGACGTTTTCGATACGCAAACCCGGTGTGAATGCAAAATCTTTCCATATAAAACGATTTTGTACAAAGCCCGAAACGGCAAAACTGTTTCTCAAGTTTCTCTCGGTTATCTGACTTCCTTCTTCCCGTGCATTTGGTGTAAAACCGTTCCAAGCCCGACGATTTTGTGTTTCGTAATGAACCCGGAATCCCGCGTTAAAATCGTTGCGGACTTTACCTAAATCAAACTGCAAATTAAATTTCGGTTCAACGCCGATTGTGCGAAAATCCCTGGGTGTTCCCTGATTGCCGCAGGTCGTATTCAAATCTGCCAAACTCAGACAATCAGGATCTGAATTCAAGCGATTCGGTCTTTGATTTGAATTAGAAGATTGCCGCCACCAATCTCTTGAAAAATAGCTAGTGTAAAAATTTGTCGTTAACGAAGATTTAGAATTGAAAACTGCCGTATGAGCAACGGACAAACCTTCACGGAAAAATTCCAGATCATCATTCCGAAACGGATTTTGACGAGGATTTGCGGCAAATTCCGCTTCGGTTAAACCTGTGTATGTAATCCGTGAACTTTCATCAAAATGACTGTATTTGATGGTAATAACATTTTTATCATTAATCGTCTGAACAACTTTTGTACTAAAATCATTTAATCCCGCACGAATATTTTCCCGCGATCCCTCTCCCTGCTTGCGTGTGTAATTTAATAAAATACCGGTTTTTCCAAAAGTTCCGCTAAAACCAACACTTCCGTTGAAATAATCGCGATTGCCGCCAATTAATTTTAATGAAAAATTAGGTTTTACTGTTGGATTCGGAGTCAGATAATTGACAACTCCTGCAACCGTTACAGGTCCATAAGCAATTTGCCCAGAACCTTTTAAAACTTCGATGGAATCAAATCTTTCAATCGGCGGATGATAATAAGATGAATTATCGCCGTAAGGTGCATAAGAAAGCGGAACTCCGTCTTCTAAAAGCAAAACCTTGCGTGAGCGTGTTGGGTCCGATCCGCGAATCGAAATATTTGGTCTGAGTCCGAAACCTTCTTCACTTCTGATGCTGACTCCCGAAACTTTTCGCAATGCCTCGGCAAAATTAAATACCCGAGATAATTCCAGTTCCCTTTTTCCAATTATTTGAATTGAACCTGCCGTTCTTTCCAATGCTTCGGAACTGCCTGCTAAATTATTTGAAGTAATTGAAACGACCTCTGCGATGTTCTCTGGCTCTAAAATTACTTCAACAGATTCGTCTTCTCTGATTTCAAGATTTTGTGAGTATTCGGAAAAACCGTAAGCATTTACACTTAACTTGTATATTCCACTTTTCAGATTATTAAATCTAAACTCCCCTCTTTTATTGATCGAAGTTTCCAACTCGTTTTTTGTTCGTTGATTTTTTAGATAAATATTTCCACTAATAATAAAATCATCATTTTTGTCTTTGACAATTCCCGTAAGCGTCTGAGTATTCGCAGTTAGTGTTAATAAAATTATAAATAATAGCGATATAATAAAGTTATTCATCTGACTTATTTCTTTGATTTGTTCCTGGTAGTTTTAAATTTGATAGAAATATATTCTATTTATTGAAAATGAAAATCGTTTTCAATAAATAGAAACTTAAAATTTAAGATGATTTTTGTCAAGCTGGAAATTGAATTTGCTTAAAATTAAATAAAGACTCTCGGCAAATACAATAAATTAAGATTTTTTTAATCTGAGTTAGAAATAATAAAGGCAGTTAAAAGAGGTAATGTCAATTCGTGGTGTCCCGTGATCGAAAATCCCCGTCCTGCACCGTTAGCAGTTGGTCGGCGAATGACGTTTGTATTCGGGCGATAGTGTTGAATAAAGTCAAAATTTGCCGTTGTAATATCGCTAATCTCAAAACCCAAATTTCTATTCACGGTTATCGCCTTCAAGAAAATTTCGGGCAGAGTTACCGCCGAACCATAATTTAAATAAACTCCGCCACCATTCATTTCCCTGATTAAAGAGCAGAATAATTTGAAATCCGTGTGGGATGTTTCGCCGAGGGCAGAACCGTCTGCCGTTGCGTGAAAATGTCCGATATCCGCACCGATTGTTAAGTGTGAAGTTAAGGGAATTTTGTTTTTATAACTTTGGCAAAGTATTGAATAATCTTCGAATTCAGGATTTATTTGCGAAACTTCTCTACATATCGCTTCGCCCAAACCGATTTTATCTTTTTGACCTTTTCTTGCTGCTTCATTCAATATTTCGCCAGTTTCCTTTGCTGCACCGAAATTGCCTTTTCCGAGTGCTTCATCAACATCTTCGCTTGTAAAACCAACGAGTGCAATTTCCAAATCGTGAACGAGAACCGAACCATTTGTAGCGATTGCAGTTAAAAAACCGTGTTTCATTAAGTCAATCAAAATCGGGGAAAGTCCTGTTTTGATTACGTGACCGCCAATTCCCCAGATTATCGGTTTGTTTAATTTTTTTGCCCGAACAATGTTTTCGGCAATTTTCCTGATAGATTTAACGGCAAGAATATTTGGAAACTTTTTTAAAAATTCTTTCAAAGAATCATCTTCCAAAACCGGTTCGGCAAAATCTTTGACGGTAATTTTGCTCGGACGTGAAGCGAGTTCGTATGTATTTATTTCATCAAAATCAGTCGGCTCTAAATTTTCGTATATAGACATATTTTTATTTTAACGCTTCTAATTTCAATTATTTCCCGATGTCCCTTCGATATTGCATACCCTTCCAATCAATTTCATTGACGGCTTTGTAAGCACGATGCAAAGCATTCGAAAGATTGCTGGCGGTTGCGGTTACGCCTAAAACTCTGCCGCCGTTTGTTATGAAATTTCCATCTACATTTTTAGAAGTTCCAGCGTGAAAGACAAAGACATTTTCCTGCTTTCCAACTTCTTTCAAACCGTTTATGACATCACCTTTTTCGGGTGATTTTGGATAATTTTCCGCCGCTAAAATTACACAAGCTGAACTTCCCTCCTTCCAATTAATTATTAATTTATTTAAAGTTTGATTGCTTATCGATTCACAAATTTCGATTAAATCAGTTTCCAGATTGACCAAAATCGCCTGAGTTTCGGGATCGCCAAATCGAACATTGTATTCAAGAACTTTTATTCCTGAATCAGTCAGCATCAACCCCAAAAATAAAATCCCTTTAAATGGAAAACCTTCCGCCGCCGCACCTTCAAGGGTCGGTTTGATAATTTCATCTTTAATTAATTGAATTTCTGCCGCCGTTAATAAACTTGTATCAGTGATTGTTCCCATTCCGCCTGTATTTGCTCCCGTGTCGCCTTCACCGATTCTTTTGTGATCTCGTGTCGGCGGCATTAAAGCGAAATTTTTTCCGTCAGTGAACATTAAAAGTGAAACTTCTTTGCCAATCAGACATTCTTCCAAAACGATTTTACGGGCAGCATCGGCGGCAATAAGTTCGCCTGAAACCATTGAATATATAGCTTTGATTGCTTCATTTTTGTTCTTTGCAACTACTACACCTTTTCCGGCAGCAAGTCCATCGGCTTTTATCACAACAGGAGAATTTTCATCTCCGAAATCTCCCCTTTTCAAAATTTCAAATGCTTCCTCAGCCGAATTTGCAGATGCATATTTGGCTGTCGGAATTTTATGACGGTTCATAAAATCTTTGGCAAATACTTTGCTTGATTCCAGTTGTGCGGCGGCTTGCGTTGCTCCTATAACTTTTAATCCGCGTTTTTCAAATTCATTAACGATTCCTAAAGCCAAAGAAGTTTCACCACCGACAAAAGTCAGATCAATCTGTTCTTGTTCGGCAAAATTAGCAAGGGCATCAATATCTGTCGGAGATATATCAATACAATCTGCAATTTCAGCAATTCCCGCATTTCCATCTGCACAAAAAATCTTAGTTTCCGTTTCACTTTGTTTAAATGCCCAAATTATTGCGTGTTCCCGCCCGCCTGAACCGATAACAAGTATTTTCATAAGTATCTTTTAAGTTTTTAATCTGATTTCTATTGGATAATAATTTCAGTAGAAACTTGACTCTATTGTTTATTACGTATAACTTTTAAAAAATAACTATACAATTTGTTTGTTTCTAAAAACAGTTAAGTTACTTTAAAAATAAATTAATTTAGTTTGACCTCACCGTATTTTATACAACGATAAAGGGAAAAATAATGTATGTCAGAAATAAAGTGGGATAAACTACAGGAGTTTAAAGAAGAAACTTTTTCAGATGAGGATGAGTTTGAAGACATAAATATTGAATGTGTTGATTGTGGAGAAACTTTTATATGGTCCGGCGGTGAACAAATTTTCTTTCGTGATAAGGGGCTGGTAAAT
The DNA here is from genome assembly GCA_030859345.1 of Acidobacteriota bacterium. GTDB lineage: Bacteria > Acidobacteriota > Blastocatellia > Pyrinomonadales > Pyrinomonadaceae > Aridibacter. The sequence continues at coordinate 5,341 of JALZKH010000084.1, forward strand.
CCGCCAAAGCGTTGTAAACTTTGCAAACAAGCCAAAAATGAACGTCTTTCCGCAATTACTGCCGCTCAAAATTCCGGTGTCAAGCAAAAAATTGAAGTTATCGTAGATTGTGCCAAATGCGGTATCATTACGACTGTTCCCTTTTATCCATCACAAGGTCGTCCCGTCTATTGCCGTTCCTGTTTTCTGGCAATGAATCCCGACACTCTCGGCAAAGTCCCGGAATAATTTTCAAATAATTAGCCGCCAACGTGAACATTAGGGCGTTTTTTCGGATCATGTTCTGCCTGTCGCAAAATCTCTCTTGTAACAGGTGCAGTATCGCCCTCGCCGAATAAAATATATCTAACTAAATACTTCAAAGGATTTCCTTCGCTCCAACCAAAATATACGTGCGGAATTTTTCCTGTTATATCTCTCAAATGAAGCAATAACCCCGCGATTGCATTTGGAACGGCAGGCGATTCGGTTCGCAAAATCTTATAACCATCAACATCAAAACCGTGAACCATTAACTTACCGCCAAAATCCGAGGCATCACCCAAATCAATTTCAAAAAAAACAACCGGGTCTAGTGAAGGTATATGATTATCAATTCTTTTTTCGCCTTCTTTGAAGAGATATTCATTAACATCGCCCGTTTCACGCCGGTTAGCAACAATTCTAATTTCACCGTGAGACAAGTCATTAATTATTTTTTGTGCATTTTCATCAAAATCAATACCTGTTATACGAACTTCGGTGGCTCGCATAACTCTCGAAACAAATGAAGTTATGACAATGGCTATAACAAAAAGTATAGCTATTTGAAGTCCCTCCGGTTGCCAGATTATTGTGATGATTGTTGTATAGATAAAAACGAGTGTAATAATAAGAAAACCTATCCATTTCTTCTCATTTTTTCTCCAGGCAGAGATTGTTACAGCAACCGCAGCCGAAGCCATCAGCGTCAAAACCCCTGTTGCATAAGCTCCGCCTTGAGATTCTATGTCGGCTTTGAAAACTATCGTTACGATAAAGGAAATCAATGTAAAAACGATAACTAAGGGTCTGGTTGCCCGTGCCCAATATGGAGCCATTCCATAACGCGGCAAATATCTCGGCACAATGTTTAGAAGTCCCGCCATCGCACTTGCTCCGGCAAACCATAGAATCATAATCGTACTAATATCGTAAAGCGTACCAAAAATTTCTCCCAAATGACTGTGTGCTAAATAAGATAATGCACGTCCGCTTGCGGCACCGCCATCTTGAAAGGCTTCGGCGGGAATTAACATTGATGTAACGATGCTGCTTCCAACCAACATCACGCTCATAATTAAAGCCGCACCTGTCAATAATTTTTTACCATTTTTGATCCGACCCTCTATATAGCTTTCAGCATCGGGTGTCAGAGTCATATCGCCCAATTTTGAAATATGTATGGATTTAACATCTTCTTTTGTAAGATCATTTTCACTTTCAACCAGAGGCATTACGACGACTCCGGTTTCAAAGCCGGATAAACCCAGTGCAAGTTTTGGAAATAAAACCAGAGAAGCAATAATCATCGCCGCGGCACTCCCATTAACATCAGGATGAAGCCAGATCAGTCTGCTCCAATTGCTCAAAGTTTCAGGATGAACTACGAAAATCTGAAATAGCCCATAAATTATAACGACCACGTTCAATGTTAGAAAAACTATAACTATTACAACGGCAATTCCGATGGCTTCATTAAAACCTTTTAGAAAAACCACGCCTAAAAGACCGATAAGCATCAAAGTAACAATAACTGCGTGATCTAAAAACGGTAAATGACTCAGGACAAACGGATTTTCAATAATATGTGCAGTTGCATCCGCCGCCGAAAGCGTAATTGTAATAATAAAACTTGTTGCTACAAATCCCAATAAAACAAGAACAAACAACTTCCCTTTCCAACGAGATAGAAGTTTTTCGAGCATCGAAATAGAACCATCGCCGTGGGGACTTTCCTCAGCCACCCGATGATACATCGGCAAAGCCCCGAACAGAGTCAGCAACACAAGAACCAAAGTCGCAAATGGCGATAATACCCCCGCTGCAACAAATGCAATACCCGGCTGATAGCCGAGCGTTGAAAAATAATCAACCCCGGTCAAACACATAACCTTCCACCAGGGGTGTGTTTCTTCGGCAACTTCCTGTTTTATATGATCCGATTCGGATTCTAAAACACCTTTGAGAAGCCATTCCTTTAGTTTTCTTTTTTTTGTTTTAACCATTTTTAATAAACGTAAAAAAACCGCCGAACCAATATATGTCAGCGGTAATTGTTGTTTAATATCTTTTTGAAAATGTGTTCATCTAAACGAGTTGTTTTGTGTATTTACACTTCAAAATAGAATCTTACACCTAATAAATATTACGTCAATGTAAAATTTAAAAATAATTGTTTTTTTTGAATATTTATTGCTTTAAAAAATAATAGGGCAACGTCTCCCACACCGTCGCCCAATAGGTCACAAGTCCTCACCCCTCGTGACCAAGTGTTCACCGGGGAGGTGAACACTTATAGATTATGCACAAATTCAATTTTATTGCAAGTAATTTGAAAATTATTTTAAAATTATGAAATTGTCGTTACCTTGAAATAGAAAATCCTATATCCCAATTATTCACAACATTTCCAATTGAAATTCCACCAACTAAAAAAGCGGTTTTTTCCTTATTATTTTTAATTTGAATACTATATTCTCCAGCCTCGGCATTTTCTGCCACAGTAACTTCAAAACTAATAGCAGTAATTTCTTTCTCAAATTCGTGTTCGATATAGGTTTGTCTATTTATACTAAAAAAAGGCGAATTAAAACTTATTTCAAAATCCTTTCGGTTAAAGTTTTTACCGCCGATATAAATTAGGAAAGTTTTCCCCTGATTAACGGGAACTGCAAGTGTTGAAAGTTGTCCGTTAAAACCGATATATTGGACATCAAAATTCTTAAATTCCAATTTTATTTTTCTATTTAAAGTGTTTATTTCCGCATTGTTTACGAACACCGTTCCTAATGAAACATTTGAAAGTAAATAATCATCCTTGATTGGTTGTGCAAATAGATTGTATGTTCCCTCATTCAAACCGTTTAGAAAAAATTCACCTTTGGAATTTGCCGAAATTCCGGCAATAACTTTTCCCGTATTTATTTCTTCCGCCCAAATATGAAACTCATTAACGGATTCTTTATTTTCTATTTCCAGCTTTCCTTCAATTGCACCGCAGCATTTTTCATTGTCAAATCTTTTTCCATAAACTGAAATAATACCCGCCCGGTCGTCATCCGCAATAGTTCTGGAATTAAAACCCGGAAGATTATAAATTCCGTTTTTTCCCTGATGGATGTGCATTGTTGAACCGATGATTCTGGAATGTTCCAACCCAAGTAAATGCCCGATCTCGTGCGTTAGAGTTGCTTCCAGATCGAAAGTTCCGATTGTTCCGTCGGTTGAAAAAAATTGTATCGGATTTAAAACTATGTCGGCTTCGGAAATATTACCTTTTCGGTCAAAGAAAACTTTGGTTATTGCCGAAACATCATTTGCTTTTTCACCGAACAGCAAAATATTTTCCGGCGTTTGAGCGATTGTAATTAATGAAATGCCATCACCGAATTTTCCTGAAGGACTAACGCTTTGCTTATCGGAAATTGTAAAACGAAATTCTATATCGGCGGCATTCTGCCATTGGTTTAGACTTCGATTTATGACTTCGAGAATATTTTCATCAGATTTAATGTTTGAAGATTTATTGATTAATGATTCTGAAATAGAGATTTCTATTATTTTTTTATTCCAATGAACGGGGATTTTTTTTTGCGGATCCGCAAATTGAGGCGTGTAAGAAAATGCCGACACTGTAAAGATTATCAGAGTTACAAAGATTTTAAGACTTTGACTATGCTTATTCATCAAACACTATTCAGCATTTCAAAAGATGTTGATTATTACTTTATTTCAAGATTGTTTTTTCCGACATTCTCCAGATCCGAAAAACCAACAACAAATAGTAAAGCCACAAGTCCGACGGTTGCCAGTACATACAAAAGTGCTATTTGTTCCAAATAAATTAATATGCCGATAATGACCGCAACTGTGAAACACCAGAAAAGTGCTTTTGTTCTTCTGCCGTATTTACTTACTTTTTCTACCATTTTTGTATAAATATCTCCTGCAATGTTTGTAAACGAAAATATATCTTATTTATTTAGTCAATCACACGCAAAGGTAATTTTGAATTATTTGTTTTATCGGAATTTCCAAATTCAATAATCGGAGGATATTTCCGATCATCACCTTTTCCGCCGACATCGACTATATCATAAGGTTCAAGCAATACATCTTCTTTTTCATTCACTTTAATCGAATCCAGGTTGATCTCTATAATTTTATTACTTATTCCATCACGGCGAAAAACTTTGACCTTTTCCGAATCAGCTTTTTTGGTTAATCCGCCGGCAATAGAAACAGCTCTCGAAACAGTTAATCCAGAACGAAATAAAATTTGACCCGGATTATTGACTCCACCAATAACATAGACGGGTTCAGCCCCTGAAACCGTTATAATATCGCCATATAAAATTTCAGGATTGGATTCCTTTTGACCATCCAAAAGATTGGAAACTTTGATGTTTATAATTTCCAATCCGTCATCTTGGCTGACCTTTATAAATTTTCCTTCAGTAGTTTTTTCCGAGCCTTCGGTAATTAATTTTTCATTTTGAGGTTTTGAACAACTGTTGGCTGTACGACGCAGAATTTGTATATTGCCATTTGTCCCGTCGGTAAATCCGCCGGATAAGATAATCAATTCATTCAAATAAATCGGGCGATTTAATTGAAAACGCTGTGGAATTTTTACTGCTCCCCGAAGCGATGAAACAGGACGATCCGAACGGTCCAGAATGCGAACTTTAACTTTGGGGTTTCTTAGGAATTTTGTATATAGTTTTGCTATTTCATCTGCCAAAACAGTTTCCGTGCGGCAGAGAGCGTAGATATTTTCTACAAATTGCAAACCCGAAATATAACCTTCGGGAGTAACCTTTCCACGCCAATCAAATTCGGTGCTTCCGAGAATGTCAACGTCAATCAGATCACCTGAATGAATCAGAGCATTTGAGTCTGTTATTTTATTATTATCTTGATTTTCTTTGATTGGTGAATCGGTTTTTTCAGTTTTTATATCTTTAGAGAAATCCAAATGCTCTATCTGTGCAGAAATAGAAACCGGATAAATTATCATCAACAGAATAAATAAGAGGATATTAAATTTTAAAGTCTGCATTAATTACACCACTACTAACCTTAAATTTTAACCTTTTTTCTTTTCTTGGAAGGTTTCGATGAAACTGTTCCGGGAACTGCAAACCCTTTGAATTCCCAGTTGCACGATTCACAATGTAAATTATATCGGCATATTAATTTAGAAAAAAAAGGGGTTTTTCGATAACCGTGTTTGACACGGTAGCTTGAGCATTTTGGGCATTTTTGACTAATCATTTTCTTAAACCGTCCTTTTTAATTTTTGGATTTAAGTTTTTTCAATCCTTTAATTTTCATATTAATCATTTCAGCTACTTCCTGTTTATCTAAACCCGTTACATCTTCTCTTGCAAGATAAAAAAGTGCATCTTGATAATTACTTTCCGCTCTCTTGTAATTGCCTTTAAACTCGGCTTTTTCTGCCTGCTCGATCCAATGAGAAATTTTTATTGAACTAACAAAATCATTGACGACTTCGATTGATTCCAGCAGCTTTGTGTTCTCAGGATAAAAATCGAGAGCCGATTCTAAAACCAACGTCGCTTTTTGACCCGTTTCAATTTTCCCTGCCATCGAACCGCTGATTTTTGCCGCTTTCGTTAAACGTCTCGATTCAATCGCCGCCCACGAAATCAAATGATGTTTGTGAAGAACTTTAACTTTTCTTCTGCCGTTTTTTATTGCTCCCCATTTGGTTGAGCCAATCTCTGCCTTTTTTAACTCTTTAGCGGTTGTTGTTAAATATTCTTCACAAAAATTAAATACTTCCAGATGTTTTTCCGGCAAACTTTTGTTAATTCTCGCTGCTTTCGAATATTTTTCTATTTGTTTCAAAATTGAAGCATTTTGTTGCAAACTAAAACCTGGCGAACTTCTTTTTTTTCTGTGAAGCTGAGATGCTTTATTATATCTGTCTTCATATCCAACGGCAGCTGACGAAAAAAATTTCTGTTTACGAAAAACCGATTCGCGTGCAATAACTGCACTAAGGAGAATTATACTTGAGAAAATGCCCGCATATATCCAAGGCGATTTATCACCGAATTCTTCTAAAACACCCCAAACTATAAAAAACAAAACCAACGCAATTGCAACGGTTAAAAAATAAAAACTGGCAGTTGGAAGCATCAGAAGACTTGAAAAAATACTTGGCTTTTTATAGTTTTTTTTCAAATTATCTGTTTTATTAATGCCTTTATGCTGTAATTGATTCAACTAATTTCTCCTAAACTCCAGCTCTAAATAAATTTATAATTTTAAAATAAAGAAAAATGTCAATTTTAGGTTAATTTAACATAAAATTATGTCTTCATCAAAATAATTTAGAATTTATAAACTTTGTTAACTTCAAGAATTTGTAGATTATTAATTTTTAAAGACTCCAGTTCCTTAATAATTTCCTTGTGATACATAGGTTTTAAGTTTTTTACATAAACCGGACAGCCTTGTTGTTTAAATTTTTTTAACTCTTTTTTCAGTTTTTGCGGAGTTAAATGATGCGAAATTTCAGCCAATTCCATTAAATTGTCCGGGAACGCACATTCGATAAGAAGTGCATTGAGATTATTTTCGTTATTAACAACTCTCCAAAATTCATCCATTTCAGCCGTATCGCCCGTGATTGCAAGTTTTGAATTCCCGTCAGAAATCACAAAACCTACAGCCGGAACTTTGTGATTTACACCAATGGCTTTAACTTTTAAATGTTCAACTTCAAATTCTACGCCTATTTCAAAAGGACAATACTTTACAACAATTCCATTGTCGTTTTCCAATTCGGAAAACTTCGGATAAATTTCCCAATTAAATATATTTTTTTCCAAAATTTCAATTACTTTTTCGGAAGCGTGTATATTTAAGGGTTTTTTAATAGTTGCAAATAAATCGTCAATAAATAAAGGTAATCCGGCAATATGGTCAATGTGTGCGTGAGTTAAAATTACATCTCTGATCTGTTTTTTTTGAATGGAATTAGCTGCCATCCCCAAACTTCCGGCATCAATCGCTACGAAGTCATCGATAATAAAGCACGATAAATGCTGACGTTGGCTTGCTTTTCCGTTTTCATCAAACGTGCTTGGAAGTAATTGGAACTTCATTAATTTTAATTTATACAAGGAATTTGAAAAAATAGGAAACTATCTCGCACAAGTTTGAGCCCGTCCGCCGTCTATTTCATAGGTTGCCCCCGTAATCCACGCAGCATTTTCCGATGCCAGAAAATATATCAATTCGGCTACTTCATCCGGCTTTCCGGCTCTTCCCAAAGGGTGCGTCATTTGTGAATTTTCCAAAAAATTCTCATATTCTTCTTCCGCCATTCCGCTTCGTTTATGCAGATTTGTTTCGACAACTCCTGGATTTACCGCATTTACACGAATTTTTTTTGGTGCTAATTCCAAAGCGGCACAACGGGTTAGTTGGTCAACTCCGGCTTTTGAAACGCAATACGCCAAAACATTCGGAAAAGCCCTCGTCCCGGTTACGCTCGAAACATTTACAATATTTCCCTTTGTTTTTTCCAGATGCGGAACACATTTCTGCATTAAATAAAAAACGGAACGCAAATTAACATCCAACATTTTATCCCAACCGTCCAAGGTCGTATCTTCAATCGAACCGGATGCAATAATTCCGGCTGAATTTACCAAAACGTCAATTTGCCCAAAGTTCTCCTCCGTTTGAGTGATCAATCTTTCTATCTGACTTATTTCTGTCAAATCCGCCAGATGCGGCTTAATTTCAGTTTCCGAATTTTGCAATTCGCCCCGCAATGAACTTAGTTCTTTTTCATTTCTACCCACGGCAATAACTTTCGAACCTGAATTTGCAAATTTTACGGCTGATGCCCGTCCGATTCCCGAACTTGCACCGGTTATTATTACTACTTTATCCTTCATATTTATTTTTAAAGTCCAAAGAACTTAATCTTTCATAACTCAAATTTTTTGAATAATAGCACAAATGGGTTTTAATTTTGCAACTTGTGAAAAATAAAAAGGATAACCTAATTAAATTAAGTTATCCAAAATTCGTTTAAAGTTTGTTCAGAAAAAATTTATAACGATTTAATACGTTGTTTGTTTCAAATTATTACACACCGTCCGTTTGCGGTGTCTTCGAAAACAGCGTTTCAAAGGCTTGTTTTGTTTCATCACGCTTACGTTTCTGAAAATCATTTACCCAATTTGAAACATTTGAAACCATTTTGCGTCCTATTTCTTTATTTTCTTTCGACTCGTCTATTTCAGCCTTTTTAACAGGTGAAATATCCTTTTTCTTTACTATTTTAATTTTAGCCTTAGTAGTCATTATTGCTTTCCTTACTTATCTGTATAAAATTCTATATATATTTATTATTGCTTTTTGGAATTATTTTATTCCCTAAACTTACTTTCTTCCTTCTTGCAATCCGCATGCCAGTATATGAACAGTTTTGGATATCTTTCTTGCAGAATTAATTTTTCTCGAATTATTTTTTGCATTCTGCAAAATAAATTAAACTTTTTTTTGCGGTTTGCTAAATACTTTAACGATTTTAGTAAAACATTTGTTCCCTGATTTTTATTATTATTTGCCGTTTTTCCGAATGAATAAAAGAAAAACCTACAATTTCCAAAATTATTTGGCAGATGGCATATCATTTGCCCTTATATTTATTGATGAATTTACTAGACCTTTTTATTATTTACCTAGCCTGCGGCTCACCATTCGGTGTTTATTATTTCATCAACAAACGGCAAGCGGAAAATAATGTCTATCTCAAATCTTTTTTAATAACATTTTTCTGGATTCCCTTTGCAATCAGATTATTGCAAAGGAAGGTTACAAATAAGTTAAATAACAATCAGTTTAATGCAACCGGGGAAATAAAATTATTTGAATTGCAGAAATATTTTGAAAACTTTTTGCCGAAAGATTCTAAAAATATATCTTTATTTGAATTACGCGAAACGGTTGCAAGATATTCAGGTTTGACGTTTGCAATCAGCAGAAATAATCGAAAACCCGCCCCTAATGAAAAAGAAATATTTAAGTTTAACAACAATAAAAATCCCGAAATTTCCGCTCTTTGTTTAAATAGACGCAACCGCAGAAAACTAAAATCTCATCAAACCCAAGCACGTGAAGATTTTCTCTCTTTGCTGAAAATTCTTTTTCAATCGAGTTTTGAACATAAAAAACTTGGCATTCATTCACTTGAATTTGTTAAACTTTTAAATGATGAAAAGTGTTTGATTGAAATAAAGAAGCTAATCCGTGAATTATCACATAGTTTTGAGGAATCTCACGTTATACATTTGGAGGAAGATTTATGGAAACCACAAGAACAGAAACAAAATACCGCTCAAAAAATTCCTTTGACTTTGACAACCTTAACAGCGATGAACAACTCACGCAAGAAAGACTAAACGAATTATTTATTCTCAATGCCGAATATGACCGACAGGATGAATTATTCAGTTCGGACAAGGAAAAACTCGAAGCCGATTTGATGACTGCTCCTCTTTCCGTCGAGAAAGCCTATTCTTATTTCGGCTTATTACTTGGAACTTTTCCGCCTGCCGCTTTTTTTGCAAAGTTTTTCTTTGAAGCAGGAAGTCCGGGCAATAATGAATTTTGGATTATATTTTTGCTGACTATTGTAAATATTGTTACAGCCGCCGCCGGTTATTTCAGCGGCAAACTTATCGGTAAAATCACATTTGAACTGGAAAAATTTTCGTGGCATCGAATGCTTCTGGCTCTTCCGTTTTTAGGGTTTTTGTGGGGAATTATCTCAGGCGGGGCGGGCGGATTCTTCATTTTTGTATTCGGTGCTATTTTCGGAGCAATGATCGGCGGATTAGTCGGCAGCGTTGCTCTACCGGCTTTTACAATTTTCCACAGATTATTAAAACGCGGCGATAAAATTGAAAATAAACATTTCCTGCCTATAGCTTTCGGAATTACGATAATAATTTCAACTTATATTCTGGGTTTCTAAATAACAATTAACCAAAACTTAACTTTTAGATTACGGCTTAATGAACTTTTTGTAACAATTTCATTAAGCCGTAACATTTTTGTAACACGATGTGAATTAAAATCTATTAAGTTATGAAAAAATCCATATTATTATTTGTGGTTTTACTCGCAACCCAGACGAGCGTTTATACGCAAGAACCCAACGAAGGCGATATTCAAGTCTGGAATGAAACAAAAGTTTATTTCAAATCCATTAAAAAAGACGATAAAAAACTTATTTCGCCTTATTTTATGGGAACTTTACGAATCGGGCAGGATGTGCGGCATTTTGTCAGCGAAAGAATCGGTGTTGGTTTTGATGTCCAACTCAATAAGTATTTCAAATTAACACCGAGTTATTATTACATTGCCGAACAACCGACTAAAAATAAAAAATCCATCGAACACCGAATCCGTCTTGATTTTGAAGGTGAAAAACAATGGTCAAAATTTTCGCTAAGCAATCGCAACCGCGTTGAACACCGCCTCAGATTCGGCAGAGACAATTCCACGCGTTATCGCAACAAGACAAAGTTTAAATATCCGATAAATAATAGCGATGGCGAAGAAATAATTACGCCTTTTGTAGCTAATGAGCCGTATTATGATTTTAGTGCAAAAAGGTGGACAAGAAACGAGTTTTCCGCTGGAATCGGCAAGAAATTTACAAGCAAATCTTCGGGAGAATTTTATTATCTTCTGCAAAATAATATCGGCAATACTTTGAAAAGAGTTAATGTTTTTGGAGTGAATTTGAAATTTACGATTGATTAATAAATTTTGAAATGTGTGAATTTATATTTAAAACTTAAATTTTAGCCGTAAATTAAAGTCTGCAAAAAATATTTTGCAGACTTTTTTAATTTTAAAAAATTATATATCTCAAAAATTATAATTTGCTTATATCTAAATTAACATCTCCATTGACATATGCGGTAACATCCGTTCCTTTCGGAATCGTTATATCTTTTCCTTTCATAAACAGAAAAAACGGAGCGGCGGGAAAAAACAAAATGCTTGAAGCTACAATTGCTCCGGTCATAACACCGGTACTGCCGCTTCCTTTTGTTTCTTTTACTGCACGCAGAGCTATTTTTTCACCCGAAGTTAGACGCAAGTAATCTATATTTATATCTAGTTTGCCACCTTTACCCATACGTCCCTTCGGTTTAGCTTGGGTTACAGTTCCGATTGCAGTGCTGTTTTTTGGAATAATCAGCACGTCCCCAATTTTAATATCTTCTAAAACTTCAAAATCAATAGTGTCTCCGGTTTTAGCGTCGGCAGAAGAAATAGTTCGGCTGATTCGTAATTTAACAGGCGTGGCATCGGGCAAAAGTATAGTTTTACCATCTTGCCCTGCTCCACTATTTTCGACCGGTTTGTTTGTATTAACAGAATCTCCACGTGCAGTCGAGTTTTTTTGAACCATCTGCAAAATTAATGAATCCGATACGCCGCTTTTTTTAAGCAGTTTGATGCCGTCTGTTGTGGTATCAAACTTTGCATCGGATGCCTTAATCTTAGCAATTATCAAGTCTTCAGAAAAACCTGATCGGACAAGTTCCAACACTTCGGAATTTGTTAGAGTTTCACGTGGACTCTGTGCAATAGATGTTTGAAAAGCAGTCGCGGTAAATATGACTATTGCTAAAAAAGGGATCATTTTGAGATTGTTAATTTTTTTCATAATTTTAAATTCCTGACATTCCTAAAAATTCAATACATAGTTTATTGTTACACTATTTATAGATTTTATTTACTCAAACGTCAATTAAATTATTTTTTGCGATTTAAATACTAAACCAACAAAGTTCAAATTGCTGATTGTGAATGGTAATTTGTCTGGTAAAATCTTAGCGAACTGATTACCTTTTTCTTGATTTAACAAAAAAATTCAATGCTTGTCCTACTACATTTATTTTCACTTTTTCTGCTCGTTCTGCTCGGATTTTATGTTTTCGTAGCAAATCCCAGGAGTCGTGCAAATCAAACATTTGCAACATTTATCGCAATTTTAGCTCTCTGGACAAGTAAGGATTTAATTTTCTGGAATTTTACTGATGAATTTTTCAAATGGGATTACTGGGCTTCGGCAAGTTTTATAATCGCACTTTTAATGCAGTGTGCTTTGGTGATTTTTGCCTGGGTTTTTCCCGAAAACTCAAGCATTCCGAAAAAAAAAGCCGCAATTATTTTTGCACCCGGCATTATTTTGATTCCCGCCGCTTTATTCGGACTGCTGTGGCACAAAGTCGGATTTGAAAACGGTAGATTTATAATTGATCTAGCTCCGCTTGCCTATACTTTTGTCATTTATGTCTATTGCGTTTTTGGTTATGGGGCATACATTTTATTAAAAAAATACCAAAACTTTCGCGGCACGCAAAAAGGTCAGCAAGTTGGTGCGATTTTATGGGCTTTATTTATTACGGGTGTTTTGAAAACTCTGGCAAATATCGCTTTGCCATTTTTCGGCAATTTTGAATTTCTTCCATACAGTACGATTTTTGTTCTGCCGGGAGTTTTAATTTATGCTTATGCGATTTCAAACTTTAAACTCTTTTCGTTTCAAACTGCACTTGATCAATTCAGACTTTTTCCGATCACATACAAGATCGCTCTGAGCATCGCTACCGTTGCCATCGTCAGCTTTATAATTTTTCAAATCCCGATTGTCTGGTGGGCGTTTCAGGATGCTTCTGATTTTGAAGCGTGGCGAAAATATCTGGTTTTCAGCGTCATATCCGCATTAATTCCGAACCTTTTGCTTTTGCTTTTAATCGTCCGCACAATTTCAAGACCTTTGCAGAGAATAACTCTGGCGGCGGTAAAAGTTTCTGAAGGAGATTACGGAACTGAAATTAATATGCGAAAAACCAACGATGAAATCGGTTTGCTTGCCCAGTCATTTAACGAAATGAGCCGCAAAATGGCTTCCGACATCGAGCAGCTTCAAAAATTAAACGAGCAATTAATCCGTACCGAAAAACTTGCTGCAATGGGAACCCTTTCCGCCGGTGTCGCTCACGAGGTAAATAATCCGCTGGCATCAATATCTTCGCTAATTCAGATGATCCAAAAAAACAAAAATCTGAATGAAAACGATTTTGAAAAATTAAAGCTAATCCAAACTCAAATTTTGCGAATAACGCAGGTTACAAAAGATATGATGGATTTTGCGAGAGTTCGACAAGCGGCAAAATCTTCAGTTGATATAAATAAAATAATTGAAACAAGTCTGCGGCTTGCCGGTTTTGATAAATTATTTCAAAAACTTAAATTGAAAAAAGATTTTGAAATAAATTTACCAAATGTTTTTGCTGATGCCGACCAATTACAACAGGTTTTCTTAAATTTATTTCTAAACGCACGCGATGCGATGCCAAGTGGCGGTGAACTTTCGATCAAAACTTACGGAGAAGAAAAATTCGTAGTTACCAAAATATCCGACAGCGGCGTTGGCATAAATGACGAAGATTTTAAAAAAATCTTTGATCCCTTCTATACAACAAAATCAACGGGTAGCGGAACAGGCTTGGGTTTGGCTGTTTGCTACGGAATTATTACCGCCCACGATGGAAAAATAGAAGTTTCAAACAATATAGAAAATAATATCGGAACAAAATTTACGGTTCATTTGCCGACAACGGAAAAAGCGGCAGAAAATTAAAACTGCCGCTTAGAAAAAAAAATGAAATCTAAAAAATTTATCTAACATAATATCTGCGATTATTTCTGACAGAATATGTTCGATTATTTTGTCTGTAATAACGGCGACCGTTTCTCGTATAGAGATAAGTTGCTCCGCCACCGGCGGCAGCACCTAAGATCATACCTTTTTTCCCGCCAGCCCAGGCACCGAGACCTGCTCCGAGCAATGAACCTCCGGCTACTTTACTGTAACGGCGTGTATTGCTGTTTAAGTGGCGGCGTTTTGTTCCCTTGCGGCTGCTTGCGTAAAGCAAACCTGCTCCCGCACCGATCATTGCTCCATTTCGCCCGCGTCCGATCAAAGCTCCGGCGGCTGTGCTTCCGGCAACAATGGCGACATTTGTCGCCAAACCACGATGTTTCTTTCTCGTGCGGGTTTGTGCAAAAGAATTCGGTGCGATCATTGTAATTGCAAAAATAAATAATGCGGCAAATATAAATAATTTTTTCATTTGTTAATACTCCTTTAATTATCAGGTTTGTTGAACTGGTAAACTTTTACCATATTTTTATAATGTCTTTTCAACTCCCGTGCCAAATAATTTCAAAATTTGATATTAGTACCGGTAAGCTGTTGATTATTATAGATTTAAAATTCTTGTCTGAATTATTTAGGTAAATGATTCAAAAATTTATTTACACTATATCGTTACTAAATTCTTGACATAGACACGATTTCGTAGCACTTTATCAATACACATCTTTTTTTACGAAAAAACATTTGAGGAAAATTAATGAAAAAATACTTTTGTAGTCTTTTTATTCTACTGGCTTTTGTATTTTCGACTCAGGGACAAGAAATGCGGACGGCTTATGTCGGTGCAAAAATTATCCCGATTGTCGGAAATCCAATAAATAACGGCTTTTTGCTGATTCAAAATGGAAAAATTATTGATGTCGGCGATGCCACGAATAAGTCTTTTACGGCTGACACAAAAATTGTTGATGTTAAGGGCAAAGTAATTATGCCGGGACTCGTTGATTCACATAGTCATATCGGCGAGGTTGCCGGAGCGGACGGTTCTGCCCCGATTCAGCCGGAAATTCGGACGCTTGACTCAATAAATCCGCGTGCATCAAGCATTCAGAGAGCTCAAGCGGGTGGAATCACAACCGCCAACATTATGCCCGGTTCGGGACATCTCGACAGCGGGCAAACGCTTTACATAAAACTCCGTGATGATGCCAACACAATTGAAGATTTATTAATTTTCGATAAAGACAAAAAATATATGGGCGGAATAAAATTCGCCAATGGAACAAACAGCCTGCGGGGTTCGGGTGGCTTTCCGGGAACTCGTGCAAAATCCGTCGCACTCGTCCGCGAGCAGTTTATAAAAGCTCAGGAATACCGCGAAAAAATCCGTAAGGCCGGAAATGACAGATCAAAATTGCCGCCGAGAGATTTAGGAATGGAAACATTAGTTGAAGTTCTTGAAGGCAAAAGAGTCATACATTTTCATACGCATCGCCACGACGATATTATGACCGTTTTGCGGCTGAAAAAAGAATTCGGTTTTCGCGTCGTTCTGCAGCACGTTTCCGAAGCGTGGAAAGTCGCCGACGAAATTGCCGCCGCCAAAGTTCCCGCTTCGATAATTCTGATTGACTCGCCCGGCGGAAAACTCGAAACTACGGATATTAAATGGGAAAACGCCGCCGCACTCGAAAAATCCGGTGCTTTGGTCGGGTTTCACACAGATGATTATATTACCGATTCCCGTTTGTTTTTACGCTCGGCGGGTTTCGGAGTTCGTGCCGGGATGTCCCGCGAAAAAGCACTATACGGAATGACGATGGCAAACGCAATTATGCTCGATATGCAGGATAAAATCGGCTCGCTTGAAAAAGCTAAAGACGCAGATTTTATCGTGCTTTCCGGCGATCCTTTAAGTGTTTATACAAAGGTTGAACAAACTTTTGTCGAAGGAAACAAGGTTTTTGACAGAGCAAACCCGAAAGATCATCTGATCGCCGTCGGCGGCTACGGTGCAACAAATGACCGCTTAATTCATATAGATTGTTTTGACAGCGACTTTGGAGGACATAAATAATGAAAAGTTCAAAATTAAAAATTGAAAATTTAGCATTTTTATCCTTCCTATTGCTTACTGCTCACTGCTTATTGCTCACCGTTTCCGCACAAGTCGCAGTTAAAGGCGAAACGATCTATACGATGGATGGGCAAACAATTAAAAATGGCATTGTCTTGACCAGTAACGGAAAAATTACGGCAATCGGTTCAGCATCAACCGTAAAAATTCCGAATGGTTATAAAGTTTATGAAGCAAAAGTCGTTACACCTGGTTTGATTGATGCACATTCGGTCATCGGTTTGGCAGGATATTTGAATCAGCCGCACGATCAGATGCAGATCGAAAATTCTTCACCGATTCAGCCCGAATTGCGTGCGATTGACGCATATAATCCGGAAGAAAAATTAATCGAATGGGTTCGCAGTTTGGGCGTTACGACCATTCACACCGGACACGCACCCGCTGCACTCGTTTCGGGACAAATGATGGTTTCCAAAACTGTCGGAAAAACTGTGGAAGATGTAGTAATTATTCCGACCTCAATGATCGCCGTAACTTTAGGCGGAGACGCATTAGCAAATGGAGGAAAATCACCCGGCACTCGTGCCAAACAAGCTTCAATGCTTCGTGCGGTTCTTATCAAAGCACAGGAATCGGTTCGCAAAGGCGATGATGCGAAAAAAACCACAAATACTACAACCGGTCAAAATACGGATTCCAATAATAAAAGTGATAACAGCCCGAATTTAAGCAATCCGAATTCAATGCTGAAAAATCCTCCAACGCCGGCATATCAGGATGATCCGAACAAACAAACATCGAGTTCGGGCGGTTCGACGGATTTACGCAATGACATAATGGAGCGGGTTATACGCCGCGAAATTCCGCTTCTTATAACCGCACAAAAAGCTAATGATATTATGACCGCTTTGCGAATCGCCAAAGAATTTAATGTCAAAATTGTTCTCGACGGCGTTTCGGAAGCACATCTCGTGTTGGATGAAATTAAGGCTTCGGGTTTCCCTGTTGTTTTACATCCGACAATGTATCGGGCGGGGGGCGATACGGAATCTCTCTCATTGGAAACTGCTTCAAAGCTAGAAAAAGCCGGAATTCCCTTCGCTCTGCAAAGCGGTTATGAAACTTACGTTCCAAAAACCCGCGTCGTTTTATTTGAAGCGGCATTATTACTGCCAAACGGAATGAATTTTGAGCAGGCTCTTTCAACAATTACGATTGATGCCGCAAAAATACTCGGTTTGGACAAACGCATCGGTTCTATAACAGTCGGTAAAGATGCGGATTTAGCGATGTATGACGGTGATCCGTTTGAATATACAACACATTGTGTCGGCACAATGATAAACGGCAAAATTGTCAGCGAAATTGCCCGCTAAAACATATAGGAACTTTCTGCTGCGAATAATGCGAATACCACGAATAAAGTTTTATCTTTAAATTCTTGATTCGTTTCCTTTCGTGTTATTCGTGGCAAAATATGAACTTTTTTTAATTATGATTATTTCAATTCTGTTATCTGTATTATTTCTTTTTCAAACACCGAATTTAACTCCAACACCGACACCGACACCGCAAACGATGGTTTTGCAGGATGAGAATAATCGGCAAAGTCCGAATACGACTCCAACGCCAACTCCGATTCCAAAAATTTCAATCCAAATCGGAGACCCGCAGGAAGATAAAAAATTAAAATTGGATGAGCCGACGGTAACGACAAGGCAGTCGGTTCGTATAAATGGACGAAGTTTAAACTACAAAGTTACCACCGGATTTTTGCCGATTCGTGATGTAAAAACGGGGGAAACGGAAGCGAAGATTTTTTATATGGCTTACACGCTCGAAGGTGCAAATAAAAAACGCCCTTTGATGTTTTCATTCAACGGCGGACCGGGTTCTTCGTCGGTCTGGCTGCATCTCGGTGCTTTGGGACCGAAGCGTGTGAAGATGCTGGATAATGGCTTTATGCCGCCGCCGCCGTATGAGTTGGTTGACAATGAAGCGACTTGGCTGACGGAAACGGATTTGGTTTTTATTGATCCGATTGGAACAGGATTTTCGCGGGCGTTGGATGAAAAAACTGCGGCGAAATTTTTCAGCTTACAGGGCGATATACAATCCATCGGTGAATTTATCAGGCTTTATTTATCACGCAATGAACGCTGGAGCTCGCCGCTTTTCCTCGTCGGCGAAAGTTACGGAACAACCCGTGCGGCAGGACTTTCGGGATATTTGATTGATCGTGGAATCGCTTTTAACGGCATCGCTCTGATTTCTTCCGTTTTAAATTTTCAGAGCATAAGATTTGCCGACAGCAACGATTTGCCTCTGTCATTGATTTTCCCTTCATACACGGCAACGGCTTGGTATCACAAAAGACTTCCCGCCGATTTGCAGTCGAAACCGCTCGAACAGGTCTTGCGTGAATCGGAAAATTTCGTGATGAATGAATATACGCCGTCATTGCTGAAAATTGACCGACTTTCAGCTAACGAAAAACAAACTTTACTCGATAAATTCAGCCGTTACTCAGGATTAAGCAAAACTTTTATAGACCAAAACGATTTCCGCATTGAACTTTCTGAATTTATGAAGGAGCTGCTCCGCGACCAGAGAAAAGTTACGGGCAGACTGGACAGCCGTTTTACGGGAATAAATAAGGACGCGGCGGGCGATAATCCCGAATTTGATCCGAGTATGTCGGCAATTCGCTCGCCTTATACGGCGACTTTTAACGATTATGTCCGACGCGAATTAAATTTTAAAACCGATCTTGAATACTATATCTTAGGCGGCGGAATCGGACGTTGGAACTGGAATCAAGATAATGGTTATGCGGAAACAAGCAGCCGTCTGCGAAGTGCTTTACAGCAAAATCCGTATATGAAAGTTTTCGTCGCTTCGGGTTATTACGATATGGCAACGCCCTATTTTGCAACCGAATACACGCTTTCAAATATGAATCTCGATCCCGAACTGCGTAAAAATATTTCCGTCAAATACTACGAAGCCGGACATATGGTTTATATTGAAAAGGTTTCTTTAGACAAATTAAAACTGGACATTACAGCTTTTATAAAAAGTTCGGTTCGATAGTTTTATCGTAAATCAGCACAGGATTGTTTATCAATTTCCTTTAGATAGTTTATTGAAAATTGAAAGTTTTCATAAATTTTATCAAAATTTATGTTTTCAACCCGGTCTTTGTCCTGATGCAGATAATCCCGCCAATTTGTGTCTAATCCCGAAAGCGTAATTGCCGGAATACCTGCTTTTTTAAACGATTTTGAATCCGAACTTGCTCCCATATAATTTATTACGGCAAATTCTAATTTCCTCTTTTCCGCAACATTCGCGGCTATTTCAATCAACTTTTTATCCGAAGTGCTTTCTAAACTCCAAAGACTCGTAAACCCAAAACTATCGAAATTTACCATCGCACAGTAATTCTTTTTTTGGTTTCCGGGAATTGCTTTGACCATCGCTTTTGAGCCGACCAAACCTTTCTCTTCTTTTCCGAATGCCGCAAACCTGAAAGTTTTATTGTTTTTTTGCATCTTAAAATGCTTGTAAAGATTTGCAACCAGAACAACTCCCGACCAATTATCAATCACACCGCAGCCGAGAGTCGTTTTATCATAATGAGCTCCGACAACGACAATTTCATCGGTTTTTCCTTTCAGCGTCAGAACCACATTTTGCACATCGTCAAATTTTTCTACATTTATTTCATCAGGGGACGCACCGACCTCGGCAAATAATTTTTTAACTTCCGAAAGTCTGTCTTTATCATCACAATCAACCTGCTCGAATTGTTTTTTGATGAGTTGATTGCGGGCAAATTCATCTTCTTTTTGAATAATTGAACAATTACAAATTGTTATTATCAAAATAAAAATCGCTGAGATTTTATTAAATGTCATTTTGGATTATCGAACACTTTTTTTATTTTCTAAACGCATCGCAGCTTTCGGCTTCGAGTTTTGCCAAAAAAACCAACCCGAAACGATAGCCGAAATAAACGCTCGTGGTATTGACATTTTCAACCTTATCTCTGTGTGAATGAAGATAATCCTTCCATTTATCGCTCAGTCCGTGAAAAGAAATTGCCGGAATTTTGACATTTTGAAACGAAGTAGAATCGGAGTCAGCGTTTGCAATAGCGGCTTTTCCAAACGGCATTTTCATCTGCTTTGCTAATTCTTCAGCGGTCTCGATCAATTTTTTGTCCGAATTATTCCGCGTTGCCTGCGGATATGTTAAACCGAAACTGTCAAAATTTACCATCGAGCAGTATTTTTCGCGTTCTTCTTTCGGTATGGCTTTTGCCATAATTCTCGAACCGATCAAGCCTTTCTCTTCTTCGTCGAAAGCGACAAATTTATAAGTTTTATTTGTCGTAAAATCTTTAATAGTTTGATAGAGATTGGCAACTATCACGATTCCCGTCCAGTTATCAATCGCTCCGCAACCGCCGCCCGTTTCGTCATAATGAGCACCGATAATTATTGTCTCATCGGTTTTTCCTTTTTTAACAACGACCAAATTTTTAACACCGTCGTCATCTTCGACAATGATTTCCTCGTCTTTAGCACCTTTTTCCTTAAATAATTCCTTAACCGATTCAAGCCTTTCGCTGTTTTTACATTTAACTTTTGCAATATCGCTTTTTATTTCAGCTTCGGTTGCAACTTTTGCTGTAGATTTTTCCTGAGCAAAAACAGCAAAATTCAGCAGCAAAATAAGGTTTATAATTATGCTCATTTTTACAATTATATTTTTCATTTTTTACTCCTTTTCGTGTTTAGTATTGCCTAAAATTTGATTTACGGCGTGGGGCAAAACTTCTTTAATTACGTCAAAACATTCCGCCACACCTTTCGGCGAGCCGGGCAAATTGATGATTAAAGTTCCATTTCTGATCCCTGAAACTCCCCGCGAAAGCATTGCAAATTTCGTATTATTTAATGTTTCAAAACGCATCGCTTCCGAAATTCCGGGAGTTTCTTTTTCTATAACTGAAAGTGTCGCTTCCGGCGTATTATCACGTTCTGCAAAACCCGTTCCGCCCGTTGTCAAAATCAAATTTGCCTCTCTTTCGGTCAATGAATAAAGCGTCTGCCGGAGATTTTCAAAATCATCCGTTACAATAATTCTGTCAATAATTTCAGCACCGATTTCCGTTAATAATTCCGCCAAAATTTCACCCGATGTATCGTTCGATTCATCCCGCGTATCGCTAATCGTTACAATTATCGCACGAATTTTTATTTTTTTGTTATCACTATTATCTTTGTGCATACTCAAAATTTGTTGGTGTCTCAGAATTAATGATTGGCAGAATGTTTATCTTTTCCCCCTTTCGCTAATAGAAATAGATGAAAGTTGATAACTGATAGATTTTATTTAAAGTTTTACCTATTATCTATCAGCTATCAGTTATCATCTATTTTGAAGGGGATTCTTAATCATCATAAATTCCGAGACACTATCCAAAATTCATATAAACAAGGCGACATCAAATCCCTCACCAATCGCAAATTATTCACTGATTTCACTTTCCGCCTGAACTTTATATTTTCCGATAATAAAAATATCATTTTTGTATTCTTTTCGCATTTTTTCCAAAGTTTCGACTTTATGTTTGGTTACGTGAGCATTTGAATCAACAATAACTTTTTCGATTTTCAAATTTTCTTCGACAACCGAACCCGGCAAAAGAACCGAATCTTTTACTTCCGCACCTTTTTCAACCGTAACATTTGCACTTAAAATCGAATGCTCAACCTGACCGTAAATTTTGCAGCCCTGCGAAATCAGGCTGTTTTTTACATCCGCATTTTTATAAATAAACGCCGGAACGCTTTGTTTTGCTCGCGTTAAAATCGCCCAATCTTCATCGTCCAACGAAAAATCTATATTTTCATCAAGCAGGTCAATCTGTGTTTGCCAATAGCTTTTTATCGTGCCGACATCACGCCAATAACCTTTATAGCGGTGTTCAAAAGCCTTTTCTTCCTTAACTAATTTCGGCAGAAGCTGGTCGCCGTAATCTTCGATTTTCTCATTTTCTTCGGCAAGTTCGTCCAGAGTTTCAAGCAGAATTTTCGCATCATAAACAAAAACCTCCGTCGTTATCAAATCACTTTTCGGTGTCTTGGGTTTGTATTCAAAATTTGTAACCAGACCATTTTTATTGACTTTGACAACACTAAAACGCGAAGCATTTTCATTTTCCGGCACTTTGGTCGTAACCATTGTTACAGCAGCTTTTTTGTCTAAATGAGTTTCCAAAACGTCTCGAAAATCGAGTTTATAAATGTGATCGGTACTTAAAACGATTAAAATGTCAGGATTAAATTCTTTGATATAATTTCTGTTTTTAGCAATAGCATCAGCGTTTCCGTGTGCAAATCCGCTTTCTTTTTTATCTTCGTTTTCATCATCTTTTTCAAACGGCGGCAAAATTCTCAAACCGCCGTAAGTTCTGTCCAAATCCCAAGGTCTGCCGTTTGAGAGATGTTCATTGAGCGTGTGAAGTTCATATTGTTCGATGATCCAAACGTCCTTAATTCCGCTGTGCAGACAATGGCTCAATGGAAAATCAATCAACCGATAAAATCCGCCGAATGGCATTACGGGTTTGGCTTTTTCGTCCGTTAAAATCCCCAAACGCCCGCCCGTTCCACCCGCTAGAATCATTGCTAAAACTTTTCCTTTATACATAAATTAATTGATAACGGATAACGGATAACATCAAAAATTATTTATCATTTTCCATTTTCCACTTTGCGTTTTCCATTTTCCACTATCCAACCGAAACTTCCAAATTCTCTAAATCTTTTTGCCGATTGCTGTAAATTACGCTGGCAATTACGCCTGCGACAACTAAAATCATACCTACTAAAGATGAAATTGTCTGCTTTTCTCCGTAATAAATCCAACCGACGGTTATGCCGTAGATCAATCCCGTATAGACGATTATCGCTACGCTTGCGGCTTTTTCGCGGCTGAAAGCGTTTGTCAAAAAAACTTGTCCGAGTTGAGAAAAAGCTCCGATCAAAAATAAATATATCCAATCAAAACCCTGCGGAGTTTTCCAATCGAATGGAATTGCAATCCCGCCGACGACAATTCCGACCATCTGAAAATATAAAATAATCGTCAGAGGATGTTCCGAATCTTTTAAACGTCTGACGATATTATAAGCCGCCCCCGAACCGAATGCCGAAATCACGCCGAGAAAAATAAACAAATATGAAACCCGCGTATCAACCTGTCCGATAAATAAAACTCCGGCAAAAGCAACGGCATAAAAAATCCATTGAATCGGTTTTACGCTTTCTTTAAGAAAATATATTGCTATCACAGCCGTAAAGATAGGCGACAAATACTGAATTACCATCGCAGTTGCGAGCGGAATGTTCTGCACCGTTAAAAAGAAAAGTGAAAGTGCCAGTGTTCCGAAAAATCCGCGGGCGATCAGAAGTTTATAATTTGTGCCGAAAAATGAAGCACGAGCTTTCTTTAAGCCGTAAATACAAAAACCTGCCGCCACCAGACATCGAAAAAAAACAACTTCCATCACAGGAATATCCGAAACCTGTTTGACAAAAACATTTGCCATAAAAAAAGCGAAAGTCGCAAAAAACATCTGACTTACGCCGGAACTAAATAAATTTTTATTTTCAGAGTTCAAATTATCAGGCAAACCTTGTGAAATTCAAAAATAAAAGAATACTATAATTGCATCTTTCGGGTAAGTTTGAAATTTCAATTAAGGAAAAGCTAATTATGTTAAAAAAAGTTTTAATTTTATCGGCATCGGTCGGAGCAGGTCATTTATCTGCGGCGAGTGCAATTGAAAAAGAATTCAAACGCCAAAATGCCGCCGAAGAGATTAAAAATATAGATGTTCTCGAATATACAAATCCGCTTTTCCGCCGTCTTTATGGCAAAGCGTATATCGAAATGGTCAACACGATGCCGGAAGTCCTCGGCTGGATTTACGAGTCCATGGATAAACCTTGGGAAAATGAAAAACGTCGGCTCGCCCTCGATAGATTAAATACACAGCCATTTATCAAGCTCATCAAAAAAGAAAAACCGGACATCGCCGTCTGCACGCATTTCCTGCCCGCCGAAATTATTTCTTGGC
This sequence comes from Acidobacteriota bacterium, assembly GCA_030859345.1. GTDB lineage: Bacteria > Acidobacteriota > Blastocatellia > Pyrinomonadales > Pyrinomonadaceae > Aridibacter. The sequence continues at coordinate 29,554 of JALZKH010000084.1, forward strand.
TTTGTGCAAAAAACAAAATTGACACGAAACAAGCAATTGTCATAACAGATTTCGATGCCCACGCAATGTGGCTTTGTCATAATTTTGAACACTATTTTGTGGCATTGGACGAAACCAAAGTTCACTTGAGTAAAATCGGAATTCCTGCGGATAAAATTACAGTTTCGGGAATTCCCATTGATCCCGTTTTTGCTGAAAATAAAGATAAATTAGAGATGCGTGAAAAGCATAATTTGGAAAAAGATAAATTGACAATTATCGTTTCAGCCGGCGGTTTCGGAGTCGGCAATATCGAATTATTACTAGAAGCACTAAGCGAACTTAAAACACCTTCGCAGATAATTGCCATCTGCGGACGAAACAAAAAACTCAAAGCTGAAATTGATAATTTCGCACTAAAAAAATCAAACAATAAAACCGTGACATTTTACCCGATCGGCTACACCAAACAAATGGATGAACTAATGTCCGCTTCCGATTTGATCGTCGGAAAACCCGGCGGTTTAACAACTTCGGAAGCATTAGCAAAAGGCTTGATCTTCGTCATCGTCAATCCGATTCCCGGACAAGAAGAACGCAACTCCGACCATTTGCTCGAAAAAGGCTGTGCGATAAAATGCAACACTCTGCCGACGCTTTCATATAAAATTGATAAATTGATTGCAGATAAAAAAAGATTGGAAATGATGCGAAAAAATATCAAAAACTTGGGAAATCCAAATGCTTCAAAAGTTGTTGTAAAAAAATTAGTTTCTTTATAAAACTATCAGATTATAATTGGTTAGAATAAAGATTTCTACTCTACGGTGTTTGCTTTTTCTTGTTTATGAATCTCCTGCAAACTTCGCACAAATACTTTTTCTTTATTTAATTTTGTTGAAATCGCTTCAATTAATGCCTCTGCTCCGGTCATTGTCGTAACCGTCGGAACATTATATTGCAGGGCGGATTTGCGGATGGCTTTTTCGTCATAATGTGATGTTTTGCCGAGCGGTGTATTGATAACAAGTGCAATTTCGCCGCGTTTGATGTAGTCGGCGATGTTCGGGCGACCTTCGTTGACTTTGAAAACCGTTTCGCATTCCAAGCCGACTTCTTTTAAACGGTTTGCCGTGCCGTAAGTTGCGATTAATGAAAAACCCATTTTTGAAAGACGGCGGGCGAGAACTACGGCTTGTCCCTTGTCAGCGTCGTTGATCGAAATAAACGCTTTTCCTACAAGCGGCAAATTTATTCCCGCACCTTCCATCGCTTTGCCGTAGGCTTCGCCGAATGTTTCACCGATTCCCATAACTTCGCCCGTCGAGTGCATTTCGGGTCCGAGAATCGGATCAACTCCGGCGAATTTTTTGAATGGGAAAACGGGAGATTTGACAAAAATATACGGAACTTCCAGATGTTCGGGCAAATCAAATTCGGCAAGAGTTTTGACGTTTGCCATCACTAAAGATGCGATTTTGGCAAGTGGAACTCCAGTTGCTTTGGCGACAAACGGAACGGTTCTCGACGCACGCGGATTTACTTCGATGATGAAAACTCTATCATCTTTGATGGCAAGTTGAAGATTCATCAAGCCTTTTACTTTTAAGGCTTTGGCAAGATTTCTTGTGTAATGTTTAATGGTTTCAATATGTTCTTCGGCAACTTTTTGTGTTGGCAAAACGCTTGACGAATCGCCCGAATGGATTCCCGCTTCTTCGATGTGTTCCTGAATTCCGGCAATCACGCAAGCGGTTTCGTCGGCGAGGGCGTCAACGTCAATTTCAACGGCACGTTCCAGAAATTTATCAATCAAAATCGGCTTTTCCGGCGAAGCGTCAACCGCCGTTCGCATATATTCATCCAAAGTTTCTTCGTCATAAACAATCGCCATTGCCCGTCCGCCAAGAACAAAACTCGGACGCACGATGACGGGATAGCCGATTTCTTCGGCGATAATTTTTGCTTCTTCGGGCGAAACAGCCGTGCCGTTTTCAGGCTGAGGAATTTGTAATTCTTCCAACAATGCCGAAAATCGTTTGCGGTCTTCCGCCAAGTCAATCGAATCGGGCGAAGTTCCGATGATCGGCACGCCCGCTTCGTGAAGTCTGTCCGCTAAATTCAGCGGAGTTTGTCCGCCGAATTGGACGATTACGCCTTCGGGTTTTTCCGTGTCAACGATATTCATTACATCTTCAAACGTCAGCGGCTCAAAATATAAACGGTCGCTTGTGTCATAATCGGTTGAAACGGTTTCGGGATTGCAATTAACCATAATCGTTTCAAAATCTGCATCGGACAAAGCAAATGAAGCGTGGCAGCAGCAATAATCAAACTCGATTCCCTGCCCGATTCTGTTTGGTCCCGAACCCAAAATCATAATTTTTCGCCGGTCGGTCGGATTCGCTTCGTTTTCTTCTTCATAAGTCGAATATAAATATGGCGTGAATGATTCAAACTCTGCTCCGCAAGTATCAACTCTTTTGTAAACCGGCAAAATTCCCAAATCTTTTCGTTTCTTGCGGACAATGTCTTCCGTTGAATCGGTTAGAAATGCAATTCGTCTATCGGATAGTGCAAATTCTTTTGCAATTCTTAAAGTTTCGGTTGGAACATCGTTCAATTTGCGGTTTTCGATGCGGGCTTGTAAACGCATAACCTCAACTAATTGCTCCAGAAACCACGGATCAATTTTGGTTAAACGGTGAACTTCTTTAACCGAATAACCGTGCTGCAAAGCATAAGTTATATAAGAAAATCTCTGTGAATTCGGACGCGAAAGTTTTTGCTGCAAAACGTGATCGGGAATATCTTGTAAACGCAAAGGTTTAACTGCTTCCAATGAACGCAAGCCTTTGAAAAGCGATTCTTTGAAAGTCCGCCCGATTGCCATAACTTCACCGACGGATTTCATCTGCGTTCCGAGGACATCTTCCGTACCGGGGAATTTCTCAAACGCCCATTTCGGGATTTTTGTTACGACATAATCAATTGTCGGCTCAAAAGAGGCGGGAGTTTTTTTTGTGATGTCGTTTGGAATTTCGTCTAATGTGTAGCCGACGGCAAGTTTTGCGGCGATTTTCGCAATCGGAAAACCCGTTGCTTTTGAAGCAAGTGCCGAACTTCTTGACACACGCGGATTCATTTCTATAATTCTGATGTCGCCGTTTTCGGGATTAACCGCAAATTGAATATTCGAACCGCCCGTTTCGACACCAACTCTGCGGATGCAGGCGATGGACATATCACGCAACTTTTGATATTCAACATCGGTCAGAGTTTGTGCGGGTGCAACCGTGATCGAATCGCCCGTGTGAACGCCCATCGGATCGAAGTTTTCGATTGAGCAAATAATAACAACATTGTCATTCAAATCCCGCATCACTTCGAGTTCGTATTCCTTCCAGCCCAAAATTGATTCTTCAATTAAAACCTGCGAAACAGGCGAAGCATCAAGTCCGCGTTCAACGATTTCCTCAAACTCTTCCGGGTTATAAGCAATTCCACCGCCGGTTCCGCCCAAAGTATAAGCGGGACGAATTATCGCCGGATAACCTGTTTCTTTAACTATTTTCTTTGCCTCGTCCCAAGTGTGTGCAAAGTCGCCTTTTGCCGATTCGATGCCGATCTCATTCATCGCTTTTTGAAAAAGTTCGCGGTCTTCGCCGACTTTGATCGAATCAACATTTGCACCGATCAGTTGAACGCCGTGTTTTTCCAAAATTCCTTTTTCAAACAATTCAATTGATAAATTCAAGCCCGTTTGTCCGCCAACTGTTGGTAAAAGTGCGTCGGGCTTTTCTTTAGCAATAATTTCTGCGACAGTTTCAACCGTTAATGGTTCGATATAAGTTTTATCGGCAATTTCCGGGTCGGTCATAATTGTTGCAGGGTTTGAGTTTACAAGCACTACTTCAAATCCTTCATCACGCAAAGCACGACACGCTTGCGTTCCCGAATAATCGAACTCACACGCCTGTCCGATCACAATTGGTCCCGATCCGATGATCAATATCTTATGTATATCTGTTCTTTTTGGCATTAATTTTAGAAGTATTTTTTAGTCTTTGAATTCGCGTTATTATAATCAAAGGAATCATCTAATACCAATTTGAATAGTTTAGAAATTGATAAAATCGGGTTCGGGAATTAATTTTATTCCAAATAAATCAAATACTTTTTTTTGGATTCCATTTTTCAGCTGGAGAATTTCCTCTGCCGTAGCATTTCCGCGATTGGTTAAGGCGAGTGTGTGTCTGGTTGATAAACCGGCGTTGCCGAGTTTGAAACCTTTGTGAAAACCGGTTTTTTCAATCAGCCAGGCGGCGGGAATTTTAATTTTATTTTTATCAATTGCAAAACTCGGAATCTGTTCATCTTTATTGAGTTTTTTTAATTTTGTGAGGTGCTTTTCTATTTCAATAAAATCCGATCTTTCAATAATTGGGTTTTTAAAAAACGAACCGGCGGATTGAGCATCCAATCCGCCTTGCCTGACCAGCATCGCTTTTTCCGCCCTTATTTTACATACATTTTCGCGGACTTCTAGGAGAGTCGGCTGAGAATTTTCGAAACGGTTTAATAAATCTTTATAGATAATTTTCGGTTTGCCGTTTTTTTCTAAAGCGTAAGTTACAGCCAAAACAATGAAGCGTTTTTTTTGTGTAGAGTTAAAAATACTGCGGCGATATTCAAAACCGCAGTCGGCGTTTGTGAGTTCAAGAATTGATTTTGACCTTCTATCGAAAACCCGAACGGATGTAATTGTTTCAGAAACTTCCTGCCCGTAAGCACCGACGTTTTGAATGGGTGTTCCGCCGATAAGTCCGGGAATGCCGCTTAAACACTCTATTCCAGCCAGATTTTTGCCGACGCAGTATTCAACGAACTCATCCCAGTCTTCGCCCGCCTGTGCCGTTACTAAATATGTTTTATCTTTTGCTTTGACTGCCGAAATTCCCTTATTCGCAACTTGAACAACCAATCCATCGAAAACTTTGTCCGCAATTAAAACATTGCTTCCGCCGCCTAAAATGAAAACTTCGAATTTATTTTCATCGGCAAAATTGATTGCTTCAATAATCTGCTCTTCAGTTTCAGCTTTAATAAACAATCTAGCCTTTCCGCCGATTTTGAAGGTTGTCAAAGGAGCAAGCTGTATATTTTGCTGAATGGTAATAGATTTGGACATTAATTTAATATTTTGACTTCCGGCAGTTTCGAATAAATTCAAATTTTTTGAAAAAGCATTTCTTCTAAATAATTTATAATTTGCAATGGCTTTGTTGCATAAATAACTTCTTTGTTTGCAAGAGTTAGACATTTCAAAAACATTAAAAACCGCAAATTCGCCGTTTTTTAACCCGTTCTGAAAAGTTAAATTGTTGAAATATAAAGGTTTATTTATGCAACAAAGTCATTATGAATTACAAACCAAAACACGCCGTTTGTGGACAATATTCATTTTCCGTTATAAATTATCCATTAACATTTAGTTTATCAGAAAATTCAGTCGCTTTATTTTGTAAAGATAAAGCGGATTGGATATTTGACTAAATTCTATTAATAAAAAGGAGATTTTTGCCGAAAGATGAAAGCATATAATACCGAAAATTTACGCAATTTAGCTGTCATTGGACACGGCGATGCAGGTAAAACCCAGCTCGTCAGTTCACTTTTGTATGTCGCCGGTGCAACACAGCGTTGGGGAAAAGTTGATGAAGGAACAACAATGACGGATCACGATGAAGATTCCATCGAAAGAAAAATTACGCTTAACAATAATTTTGCTTACCTTGATTACAACGATACAAAAATAAATTTGATTGACTCGCCGGGTTATGCCGCTTTTGTTGCCCACGCACGTCCGGCATGCCGCGTTTCCGATTGTGCTTTAGTCGTGGTTGACGGCGTGAATGGAATCGAAGTGCAGACCGAGCGAACATGGAATTATGCCAATGAATTTTTACTGCCGAGATTTATGGTTATCAACAAACTCGATAAAGAACGTGCTGATTTTGGACACGCAGTTGATACGGCAAAAGACGTTTTCGCCCGCTCGATAGTTTCTTTTACATTACCGATCGGTTCGGAAGAAAATTTTCGCGGCGTAGTTGATGTCGTTCATATGAAAGCTTATGAATTTGACGAAAAAGGAAAAGCAAAAGAAGTTGATATTCCTGAAAAAGGTCGCAGCTTGATTGATTCGACAAGGGAAAGAATCATCGAACTTGTCGCCGAATCGGATGATGAATTATTGGAAAAATATTTTGATGCCGGAACTTTGTCCGAAGAAGACATCATCCCGAATCTTTCAAAAGCAATCGCCAAAGCGAAACTCTGTCCGGTTTATGCAGTTTCTTCCGAAACTCTGGTCGGACTATCGGTTTTACTCGATCACATTGTCGAATTTGCTCCAAATCCGGCAACTCACGAAAAAGAATTCGGTTTTACGAATTATAATAAAGAAGGCGAAAAAATCTCACGTAAGTATTCAAATGATGAACCATTTTCCGCTTTTGTTTTCCGCACTATCGCTGATCCTTTTGCCGGTCGCATAAATGTTATGAAAGTGGTGTCGGGAAAAATTTCAAGTGATGCGACTGTCTTTAATTCAACCCGTGATGAAAATGAAAGGCTCGGTGCGTTGCACGTTTTGCAGGGTAAGGAATTGGAAAAGGTTGATAAAGCACAGACGGGCGACATCATCGCCGTTGTCAAATTAAAGGAAACACAAACGGGCGATACGCTCTGCGAAAAAAATAATCAAATCGTTTACCCGGAAGTTCATTACCGAACTCCGGCGGTAAATTTTGCAATCGAACCGAAATCCCGTGCCGATGAAGACAAGATCAGCGGTGCGATCCATAAAATTTTAGAAGAAGATCTGAGCCTTAAATTTAACCGCGACAGCCAGACAAAAGAATTTATTTTAAGCGGTTCGGGACAACAGCATATTGAAACCGTGGTTGATAAACTGCGAAAACGCTATAACGTCGAGGTTGATCTCCACCCGCCGAAAGTTCCCTACAAAGAAACGATCACGGCAAGTTGTGAAGTTCAGGGGCGACACAAAAAACAATCGGGCGGACGCGGACAATTCGGCGACTGCAAAGTCATTTTTGAACCGCTCGAACACGACGCAGGTTTCGTCTTTGAAGACAAAATCTTCGGCGGATCAATTCCGCAAAATTTCCGTCCGGCAGTCGAAAAAGGAATCTTGGAAGCCGCTCAAAACGGTGCGATTGCGGGTTATCCGCTGGTTGATTTTAAGGTTACGCTGATTGACGGAAGTTATCATAACGTAGATTCCGACGAACATTCGTTTAAAGCCGCAGGCAAAAAGGCTTTCCGCAACGCGATGGAAAAAGCACGCCCGACCATACTCGAACCGATTATGGATGTCGAGGTTTTCTGTCCGCAGGAAGTTTCGGGCGACATTATGGGCGATTTAAATCAGCGTCGCGGCAGAGTTGCCGGAATGGATATGCGTGGCAAACAGCAAATTATTAAAGCTCAGGTTCCCTTGTCCGAAATGCTTGATTATCAGGGACGTTTAAACTCGATGACGCAGGCTCGCGGCAGTTATAATATGGAATTTTCGCACTATGATCCGATTCCGCATAACTTACAGGATAAAGTCATCCAGCAAGCCAGAGATGAAGGCAGAATTCGTTCGGATGATGATGATGAATAATTAATTTTAATTAATTTTCAATCTACCAAAGCCGTAGTTTAATCATTGCGGCTTTACTATTTTTAATTTGTGTTTCACTATTATTTATCAACAAATTTAGCTTTATCCGCAGGGAAATTATTATGAATATCTTTAAGATTACGCTTATCATTGCTTTAACTTCTGTTATTTTCGGCTGCACGAATTCAGCAGTTGAAAATACAAAAGCAAAAGATTCAGCAACCGAACAAGATACGGGAATTTATACAGCCGAACTCTCGATCAGTCCCGATTCAATCGTCAGCGGTCAGCCCGTCGAACTGAAATTTCTCGTCAAAGATCCGAAGGGCGAAACATTCACCGACCTGGAAATAACTCACGAAAAACCAATTCATCTTTATGTTGTTTCAGAAGATTTATCGCAATTTTATCATCAGCATCCGACGAAAAATGCGAATGGCGTTTTTGAAGATACATTCACATTTCCAAATGGCGGAAAGTATAAAATTTTTGTTGATTATAAACCGAAAAATTCAAAAAAATTGTTTGATTCCTATTCTTTAGCTGTTTCTGGCGATGCCCGTAAAAATGTCGGGATAATTCCCGATCAAAAATTTGAGAAAACCGTCGAAGGTTTGCGGGTAACGATGAAACCGGACGGCGACTTGGTTTCAAACAAAGAATTAATGCTCACATTTCAGGTTTTCGATGCCGCCGCTGATAAACCCGCAACCGATCTGCAAAATTATCTCGGAGCAAAAGCCCACTTTGTCATCATTAGCAAAGATTTGAAAGATTTCGTCCACGTTCACGCAATGTCAAACGACAACGTAAAAAGCGAAGAACATTCGCACGGCGATAATCATACAGAAATGCAGACGGATGAAAAACTTGCGGGCATAAATGCTGAATCTTATGTTTCGGCAATGGTAACTTTTCCAAAAGCAGGAATTTATAAGATTTTTGCCACCTTCAAACACAAAGACAAATTAACCATCGTTCCATTCATATTTGAAGTCAAAAAAGGCAACGAAGAAAAGCCGATTGACCTTTCAAACGCGAAGTTTCCCGCAGGTGCTTACAAGATCATCGTCAGCAAAAACGGCTTTACGCCGCAAACAATATCATACAAAGCAAACAATCCTTTGAAATTAGCGTTTTATCGGGCGGATCAGGAAAATTGTGTAGATGGAATTGTATTTAAAGATTTAAATATAAAGAAAGAACTGCCCGTCGGCGAAGTCGTGTTGGTTGATATTCCAACCGATAAAAAAGGTGAGTTTAACTATTCGTGCAATGATGGAAAATTAGAAGGCAGTATCACTATCAATTAAAATAATATGTTGACAGCAAATGTTCTCGCAAAAAAAGCCGAGGTTCCCGTTTATACCGTTCGTCACTATACGAATATTGGTTTGCTTAACCCTTTAAAGCGGGAGGATAACGGCTACAAAATTTACAAGCAATCGGACATAACTCTGATGCGTTTTATCACCAATGCTAAAGAGTTAGGTTTTACACTCAAGCAAATTTCTCAAATTCTTGACGAAGCAGATAACGGAAAATCCCCGTGTCCGCTTGTCCGTGAAATTATTGACAGACGGATTAGCGAAACTCGCCAACAAATCAAAAATCTCAAACAACTCCAAAAGAAAATGGAATCTGCAAAACTAATGTGGGAAGAAATGGAAGATGGTATGCCGAACGGTCATTCGGTTTGCCATCTGATCGAATCTTTTGCCGAATAATTTTTCTCCACTTGACCTGATAGTAACTATGAGGTTATAGAATAGATTTTGAAAAGTACGATAGTTTGAAATTAGTCAGACTTTTTGTATATTTTACATAATTTACCGAAAAAAGGGAGAAACTTTTAATTATGGCTCATAATATGGAGCAATGTATAGATAATTGTTTGGATTGTTACCGCGTTTGTTTGGAAACGATCAAATATTGTTTTGAACAGGGAGGAAAACACGCCGCACCCGATCATATCAAAATTTTGATGGATTGCGTGATGGCTTGTCAGACATCGGCGAATTTTATGATTCGCGGTTCGGAAATGCACGGTCAAACTTGCGGAGTTTGTGCCGAAGCCTGTCGCCGTTGTGCAACCGAATGCGAAAAAATGGCGGACGACGAGCAGATGCAAAAATGTGCGGAGGCTTGCCGCCGTTGTCAGCGAACTTGTGAAGAAATGGCTTCATCAGCTACTTCTGCATAATTTTGTCCTAACAAAAAAAAGCGAAGCGGCTGAACTATATCGGTCTGCTTCGCTTTGACCTTCCTTTATAAATAATTTCTTTAACTAAAAGTTTCCAGATAAAACTATTATGGCTAAAAAATATATTGACCCGATTTGCGGAATGACAGTAAAGCCCGAAACGGCGGCGGCAAAACATGATCCCGAAGATGGCGAAACTGTCTATTTTTGTGCCGTTGGCTGCAAGGAAAAATATGCTTCGCAGATTGAAAACAGGGACGGCGAAATTTCCAATGTAGCAAAAGCAAATATTCACGAAAAACACAGCGAAAAAGTAGTTTCGCATGGCGGGATGAATGCTGCTCCCGAAGGCGAATATATTGATCCCGTCTGCGGAATGTTGGTTGCACCGGAAACTTCTGCTGGAGAATACAAGTTTGAAGGCGAAACTTATTATTTTTGTTCAAAGAGTTGTGTTACGAAATTTCGTCAAAATCCGCAGAATTTTTTAGAAGAAAAAGAGAAAGAAAAACTCGAAGCCGAATCGCAAGGCACAGAATACACTTGCCCGATGCACCCGGAAATTGTCCAGATCGGTCCGGGAAGCTGCCCGAAATGCGGAATGGCTTTGGAGCCGATGGTAATTTCACTTGATGATGAGCCTGATCCGGAATTGATTGATATGACGCGGCGTTTTTGGATCTCTGCGGCTTTGACGATTCCCGTTTTTATTCTCGCAATGGCTGAAATGATTCCGGGATTTAATGAAATTGTTCCGCCGAAAATATCCCTTTGGATTCAATTTATACTGGCAACTCCAGTTGTCGTCTGGGGCGGATTTCCCTTTTTTGAAAGAGCAATAGCATCAGTTAAAAACGTCAGTCCAAATATGTTTACATTGGTCGCAATGGGAACGGGAGTGGCATTTATTTATAGTCTTGTCGCCTTATTTTTCCCACAGATTTTCCCGGCTACAATGCGAAATGCAGAAAACTTAATTGCCGTATATTTTGAAGCGGCGGCAGTAATTACAACGCTCGTTTTACTCGGACAAGTGTTGGAACTTCGGGCGAGAAGTCAGACTTCTTCGGCAATCAAAGAACTTCTCGGACTTGCCCCAAAAACGGCAATCGTTGTTTTAAATGACGGCACGGAAGAGGAAATTGATTTAAAGGATGTGCAGATCGGTGCAACTTTGAGAGTCAAAGCAAACGAAAAAATTCCCGTTGACGGAATTATTTTAGAAGGCGAAACAAATGTAGATGAATCAATGGTTACGGGCGAATCAATTCCCGTCGAAAAACAAGTTGGTGATAAAATTATCGGCGGAACGATCAACGGAAAACGCGGATTTTTGATGAAAGCGGAAAAGGTCGGAAGCGACACTTTGCTTGCACAAATCGTCCGAATGGTCGGCGAAGCCCAGCGTTCGCAAGCACCGATTCAAAGACTTGCCGATATTGTTTCGGCGTATTTTGTTCCCGCCGTGATCTTGGTTGCAATTGTTGCTTTTATTGTTTGGATGATTTTCGGTTCTTTCACATACGCACTCGTTGCGGCGGTTTCGGTTTTGATTATCGCTTGCCCGTGTGCTTTGGGACTTGCAACACCGATGTCAATTATGGTCGGCACGGGACGCGGTGCAAAATCGGGCGTGTTGGTTAAAAAAGCCGAAGCACTGGAAACGCTTGAAAAAGTCAATACAATTGTCGTAGATAAAACCGGAACTTTGACCGAAGGTAAACCGAAGCTGCAAGCGGTAATTTCCGGCTTTAAGTCAAACATTTCAGAAGATGAACTTTTAAAACTGGTCGCATCATTAGAAAAATCGAGCGAACATCCGCTGGCGGAATCAATCGTGGAAGGTGCAAAAGAAAAAGGAATTGAATTATTAAAACCCGAAAATTTTGAATCGGTTACGGGCAAAGGCGTTTTTGGAAAAGTTGACGGCAAAGAGATAAAAATCGGAAACAGCGATTTTGTTTTGGGTAAAAATAAGGCAGAAAATGCCGAATTTAATGAAGCAGTTTCGCAAGCCGGAGAACTTCAAACCGATGGACAAACAGTAATGTTCGTTTCGGTCAATGATGAATTTGCAGGTTTAATCGGTGTTGCAGATTCGGTAAAACAAACTGCAAAAGAGGCGATTGACGAACTTCATCGGCAAAATATCGAAGTCATAATGATGACCGGCGACAATGCCAAAACTGCCGAAGCCGTGGCAAAAAAATTAAATATTGATCAGGTTTTTGCAGAAGTTTTACCTGAACAAAAAGCAGCAAAGGTCAAAGAGTTGCAATCACAGGGGAAAATTGTTGCAATGGCTGGCGATGGCGTAAATGATGCTCCCGCACTTGCTCAGGCACAAATCGGAATCGCAATGGGAACGGGAACGGATGTCGCAATGGAATCGGCTGATATAACTTTGCTCAAAGGCGATTTACGCGGAATCTTAAAAGCCAAAAAATTAAGTGAAGCTACGATGAGTAACATTCGTCAGAATTTATTTTTCGCCTTTATTTATAATCTTGTCGGAGTTCCGATTGCGGCGGGTATTTTGTTTCCGTTTATCGGTTTGCTTTTAAGTCCGATGATTGCGTCTGCGGCGATGACTTTCAGTTCGGTTTCGGTTATTCTAAATGCACTGCGACTGCGAAATTTGAAGTTGTAAATGCAAAGTGAAAAACATAATTTTATTCCCGCACTGCGTTTCCATTGGGCGACCAAATTCTACGATCCGTTGGTGCGTTGGACGACCAAAGAATATCCATTTAAACGGGCGTTGATCGCACAGGCAAACTTAAACAATAATCAATCAATCCTAGATTTGGCGTGCGGAACAGGAACACTTTCGATTGGTATTAAAAAGCGTTTTCCGAATATCCAAATTTTTGCGGTTGATGCAGATGAAGAGATTTTGCAAAAGGCTAAAAATAAAGCGTTTGAGCGAACTTTGAAAATAGGATTTGGACAAAGTTTTTCCGACAAACTGCCATTTGAAAACCAAAAATTTGACCGAGTTTTCTCGACGCTTTCATTTCATCATCTAACTCATAAAGATAAAGTTGAAACGATCAATGAAATCCTGCGTGTGTTAAAAAATGACGGTGAATTTCATCTGGCAGATTATGGCTTTCCGATTAACAAATCTCAAAAAGTTCTGTCAAATTTAATCCGCGTAATTGATGGTTTAGAAACGACTTCCGACAATTTAAAAGGACTTTTACGGAAATTGCTTTTAGAAAACGGCTTTACAAAAGTTGAAAAAACCGGACATTTCAATACAATTTTAGGAACAATTAGACTTTTTCGAGCATTTAAATAATTTTACCAATCACGTTCAGAGTTCAAACTTTAGTTTGCTACGCCGGCGATAGCCCGGCGTTTTGCGATATTTACGAATAACGCAAAGCATATCTAAAAAGATTTATTCAAACGATTTTTGATTTGTTGTAATAGACTTAAATTCTTTGCCATCAAAAACCCAACGCAGCTGCGTGTGTTTTGCAAACTAAAGTTTGAACTATAAATGCCATCCAACAATTTTTTTTGATTTTATGAACAAAATAGCATTAGCAATCCACGGCGGAGCAGGGACGATTTTAAGATCGGAGATCACTTCAGAAGTTGAGAACAAATACCGTCGAAGTTTGAGAAAATCACTCGATGCAGGTTTACAAATTCTACAAAATGGTGGAAGTTCGCTTGATGCAGTTGAGGCATCGGTAATTGTTTTAGAAGATATTCCATTATTTAACGCCGGCAAAGGTGCGGTTTTTACGCATGACGAGAAAAACGAAATGGATGCGGCAATTATGGATGGCAGAATGCTTGATGCAGGTGCAATTGCGTTTGTCCAAAATGTCAAGAATCCGATAAAACTTGCCCGCCTCGTGATGGAAAAAACTGAACATCATTTTTTAGCAGGAGTTGGTGCTAATGAATTCGCAAAACAAATGAATGTCGAATTTGCCGATGATAAGTATTTTTTCACCGAATTTCGTTATCAACAACTATTACAGGCAAGAGAAAGAGGAAAAGTCCAACTCGACCACGCAGGCGATGAAAGCGGAGAGATAAAAATTTCAGATCTCAAATCTCAAATTCCAAATGAGGAAAAAAGTTCAAAAAACAACGAACAACGAACAACGAACAACATACGAACCAATCGCAAATCGCAAATCGCAAATCGCAAATCCAAAATGGGAACTGTTGGTGCGGTGGCTTGTGATAAAGACGGAAATTTAGCAGCGGCAACTTCGACAGGAGGGATGACGAATAAAAAATTCGGACGCATCGGCGATACACCAATAATCGGTGCGGGAACTTATGCCGACAACGAGGCTTGTGCGGTTTCCTGCACGGGATACGGTGAATTTTTTATGAAGGCGGTTACGGCTTATGATGTAGCGGCTCGTATGAAATATAAAAATTTGAGTCTGAAAGAAGCGGCGAAAGAAGCGGTTGATTATTTAACCGACATTGACGGCGAAGGTGGTTTGATTGCGGTTGATAGATTGGGAAATGTCGCTTTACCATTTAATTCAGAAGGAATGTATCGCGGTTGGATTGATGAAAATGGGGAGATTTTTGTTGAGATTTATAAATGAAATTTAAGCGGCTGCATTTTGGTTGATCTCATTAATTATGCTGACAATTTGCATTGCTTCGTTATTTTGGAAAACCCCGCTCAAACCCTTTGAATTGTAAGCTGTATATGGAGCATCATATAAATTATCTGCCTCCATAACGCCGTTTTTGGTCAGATAATCAATTATCATATTTACAAATTCGATCTGCGTCGAGTTGTATTTTTGTCCATCTAAGAATTTATTAAACATCCGTTTGGCTTCGGCTTGATCTAAGCCAACCAAACTTCTGATAAACAAGCCGAGATTTTTTTGTTCGCCGAATACTTTTTCAAATTCTTCTTTTGTTCCAAGTTGGTCGGAATCAAATAGCAAGCGTTCTAACTCTGAAATATCTGCGTTAGTTATCGGCTTATTGGTTTTTAGTTTTTGCAAAGTTATGTGATTTTCGTGGTTCTTGAGAAACGCCATAAATTTTTGTTTATATTGTCTTTTATCCAAACCTGAGTTTAATCCCGCGACTTCGACTTCCATTGCATAATCGAGTTCATCTTCAAAATCGGTGTAAATATCTTTACGCTTTGTTTTGTCTATAAATTTGATTAGATCACGAAGTCTTTTGCGGATTGTTTCGAGAATCGGAACGGTTACATTTATCCAAAACTCGACTTTTTGAATTTCTTGAATTAGTTCGATCTGTTCTTTGACTGGCGGAACGCTTTCTTTTTCTTCAAGACGCTCGGCAAGTTCCATAACTTGATTGCGGAGTTTTACAAAAAACTTGTCATTGTGAAGCGTGGCAAGCTGCAATTTAAGCATTAGATAATCAAACTGTTTGGCGGTTTCGTCTTCGGGATTTAATTCATTCGGCAAGGATGCGATAATTTGGGTCAATTCATAAAAAGCATCTTGGTCTAATTTTTCCCAAGCCTTTTGGTCGTTAAATTTTTCGACTTCCCGCAGATGCGGACGGACGACGAAATTATCTTTGTTGATTGCCTGCACCTGCATTTGCAGATGCTCTTCGACTTCTTCGCTTACTTTGCTGAGTTCTTCATCTTTGAGTGTCGAACGGCGAATCGAATCTAGCAATTCAACCCGCTTATTAAAGATTTTCGTGCTGAGAGATTGTTGTATTTTCGGCTCAACTTCTTTTACATCATCGCCGAAAAACTCGAAGTTCAAACAATGATCGAAGATGTAGAAACAATCTTTGTCTTTACCAATGCCGAATAAGTCCGGGCGAAGCCGTGTGCCGCGTCCGATCATTTGCAGGAATTTTGTTTTTGAACGAATGGTTTTGAAAAACACGAGATTTACGATTTCGGGAATGTCTATGCCTGTGTCGAGCATATCAACTGAGATTGCGATTTGCGGAAACTTTTCGGGTGTTGAAAAATCATCAATTAGTGTGTGTGCATAACTTTCGTAATTATCAATAACTCTTGCAAAACTTCCTTTCAAATGCGGATAGTTGAGATTAAAAACTCTTTCGATCTCAATTGCGTGTTTGTGGTTTTTGGCAAAGATAATAGTTTTTCCAAGTTTGTCGCCGTTTTCGACCTTTAAGCCGTTTTCCATTAAGTTTTGCAAAACTTTTTCAATTGTATCCTGATTAAACAACCAACGATTTATTGCCGCCGAACTGATTTCATCGGGTGCTTCTCCTTCTTCGTTCCATTCGATTTCGTCCCAAGCATCTTTTTCTTCTTCGGACAGATCGGAGTATTTTATTCCTTCGCGTGTAAAACCCGTCGGCATACTGAATTTTACAGACGGCACAAGATATTTTTCACGAACTGCATCATCTAATTCATAAGCATCTGTCGGTTCGCCGTCTTTTAATTCAAAAAGTCTGTAAGTGTTGCGGTCAACTTCAGATTTCGGCGTGGCGGTTAAACCGACCAAATAAGAATCAAAATAATCAAAGATCGCCTGATATTTTTTGTAAACCGAACGATGTGCTTCGTCTATGATAACAAGATCGAAATTTCCGACGCTGAAATGGCGTTGATCGTCTTCCATTTCATTTATCAGGTTCATCATCGTCGGATATGTCGAAACATAAACACGGCTTCCCGAAGCCTTTCTGTCTGTAACGAGATTGACGGGATTTGAATCGGGCAGATGTTCTTTGAACGCATTGCACGCTTGTTTAACGAGTGCGTTTCTGTCGGCAAGGAACAGAGTTCGCTTTATCCAATTAGCACGCTGCAAAAGATCGCAAAGAGCAATTATCGTCCGAGTTTTTCCCGCTCCCGTTGCCATTACGAGCAAAGATTTTCGGCGTTTGTCGTTTTCAAAACTTTCGGCGATTTTTGTGATCGCACGTTTTTGATAATGTCTTCCGGCGATGTCGGCGTTTATGTCATTTTCCTGTAAATGTTGGAGCGTTTCGCGTCTTTGAATTAACAACTCCAATTCGTCTTTCGTGTAAAATCCTTGCACGGGACGCGGCGGATAATTTACGTCATCCCAGAGATAAGTTTCGTAACCGTTTGAATAAAAGATCACGGGACGCTGATTAAATTCTTTTTCCAGACAATCGGCGTAAAGTTTGGCTTGTTGTTTTCCGGCTTCCGCACCTTTTGAAGTTCTCTTTGCTTCAACTAATCCGAGCGGTTTGCCGTCGTTTCCCCACAAAACAGAATCAACAAAACCTTTGTCCTGCGTGTTCGGTATTCCCTTTACTTCATATTCAAAAGTCGCATCTTTTCCCAATTCCCAACCGGCTTCGGTGAGCATCAGATCAATAATGTGTTTTCGCGTATCGGCTTCGGAATAATTATGCGAATCGGGATATTTTTGATTTTCCCGTTTGGCTTTGGCGATTTGTTTTCGTAATTCCTTGTTTTTCTCGTCAATCGTCGGTTCGGTGAGAAGTGCTTTTCGGCGAAGTTCTTCTTCGGCTTTTTGTTTTTCGTATTCTTCGGCGATTTTTTTTAATTCGGCGAATGATGTTGCCGAAACGGAAACCTGATCTTTCGGAATCAGATTTTTATCAAACTGCAAACCGTCAAAAATGTTCGGTTCATTCTGCGTATAACTTCGGGCAAACCAATAGAGAACGTGAAACAATTCGTTGACGGTTTGCAAAGCGGTTTGTTCAGAAACTTTGCCTTTTTCGTGAACGGCTTTGTTAGCGGCTTTGCGGACAAAACCGACTTTTAAGAAAACGGCTCGCGGCAGATTTTCCTTAAATGTTTCTTCGCTTGTCAGACCGTAAAGCGATGTGTCGTAAGGAATTTGGAGATATTCATCAAATTCAAACATCCATTCAACCGCGATCTCCAACGTCCGACGTGCATAAAAACAAGCCGTTCGCGGATCGCTCGAAACATTTTTCTCGGCTTTGATGGCTGAATCATAAACCGTCTGCCATTCGTCTTTTAGAAATGTGAAGTTTGTTGCCATAGATTTATTTTATTGAATGATTTACTGCCGATAAAACCCAAAATTATTTTAGCATTTATTCAGAAACAGCCGTTTAAAAACGGCGAAAGCATAAAGCCCCGTGTGTCAACGCGGGGAATGAATCAGACAAATCCGATAAGCCCGTGAAAACGGGCGACAGCACAAACTCAAATCAGCAAATATTTTTCGTCAAATTCTATTTTGTTGACCTTTAGTAATTTAATAAATTCTTCACGAAATGAAAATTTGCCGTGATGTTTTTCCTGATTGGCGATGTATCGCCTAACAATCTCAATTTGCGATGCACTAACCGTGAACGCACCGTAACCGTTTTGCCAAGAAAAATCTTTTTGATCGGGAAAAACTTTGTGCATCCAACCTGACGAATTGGCTTTTAAATCACGCAAAACGTCCGAGAGAGAATTATCGGGACGGAGTTTTGCCAAAACGTGAATATGATCGCTCATTCCGCCAATTTCTAAAGCAATACCTTTTTTATTGCGAATTATCCCGCCGATATACTCATACAATCTCGGTTTTACATTATCGGTAATTAACGGTTGACGATTTTTAGTCGAAAAAACCAAATGATAAATTAAATTCGTGTATGATTTTGCCATAATTTTTATTGCGTTTATTCCATTATCGGATTGGAAAATGATTTAGTAAATAATCGTTATAGAAAAATGATTTAGTAAACAATCGTTATAGAAAAATGTTTTGGTAAACAGCCGTTGAAAACGGCGAAAGCATAAAGCCCGGTGTGAAGCAAAGCGAAACGCCGGGTAAATGATAACAATATATTTTCAGCTATCGAAGATAGCGACAGAGATTATTTGCGAAACAATTTTCTGTCGCCCGTTTTACGGGCTAAAATTTTGTTCGTATTTCATCCCCGCCCTCACGGCATTAGTTTCTACACATCTCTAAAGTTTGTATCTGAACCGATTATTTCCAGAAACTCTTTTGCCATTTCTTGCAACTCAGCGGTTGTGTGTCTTTCCAGAACATCTATAATGGACAGAAACTGCCACATTCCCGCGAGTAATGCTGAAGTTGTGTATTCAACTCCCCGTTTCATTAACCTTCCGCTTAATCGAACTAAAAACTCTCTGATCTGTTTGGCTTGTTTGTCTTCCGACTCGGCTAATGCCCACACGATTACGCAGACTTGTGCCACGATCATCAATCTTTTCGCCACGGCTTCGGCTGACTCCTGTTGCCATTGCTCCAGATTCTGTCCACCCCGTTTGAGTAACTTGAAGAATGTTTCGATCCGCCATCGCCAATAATACCAAAGAGCTATCTGCTCGGCTGGAACTTCTTCTGAAACATTCGTCCACAATCGCCACGCCGCCAAGACTTTTCCTTTTTTATCTCGCACCTGTGAGAGAACATATCTCAGTTCGATTGGCTTGCCTTTGACCCACTGCCTTTTGTTCGGTTCGTCTTTTGTCTTTCGCCAAGTCCGCCCCAAACGGTCTAAGACAACTTTCGTTTCCGTTACATATTGCTTTGCTTTTTTGCCTTTGTAACTGACCTCACCGACATATCTGAATTCTTTTTCGAGTTTCTGCTCGACTTCTTCGAGCAATAAACTTTTCCCCGCAAACTTCACCCGTCGAATATCATCTGACCGAATCACAAATCGTCTGTCGCATCTGACATATCTCCTTAGATGGAGCAATGAATCGGCTTGTCGGTCAACAATATGGACACACGGTTTTGCCAATCCTAAACTCTCCACATACGAGAATGTCCGATTCAATTCATCAATCTGCCGACGGCGTGGCAAAACATCTTTTCGTCTTGATGAATGAACTCCATCGCTCGCTTCCAAGCCGATATAAAGCGGTGCTATCGGATTGCCGGTGACATCCGAAACCAGTACCGCACTTTGCAGAAAATAGCCTAAATCCAACTTTCGATAAAGCATTATGCGGTCGGCTTTGCTGTCGTGGCGGGCAAAGTTGATGCCTGAAAAATCGTGCATCACAAGTGCATATTTGTTTGACCGAATGTTACTTGCCTCTCGTGCATATTCAATGATCGGTTCAGCCAGATCAGGCAAACTAACCCGCTCATTTGCAAAAAAACGCCACGCCGCCTGTGCCGCCGAAAACGGTTTGTTTGTTTGCGACAATGACCGTAATCCGGTCGCCACCGATTGTGATATGCTCAAATGTTCTCGCACAAGTGTTCGATACCGTCTTTGCAGACGCGGTTCTAAATCAGGAACTTTTATTTCATACTTTCTAATCTTATCAAAGAACTTTTACACTTGTGTAGAAACTAATGCCTCACGGACGGGGCTTTATGCTGACACCCGCTTCGCGGGCTGAAATCAAAAAATCGCCGTTTTAACCCGCCGACGCTTCTTCAATTTCTTCCCGCCCTTCCTTCTCAAAAAGTTCGCCTTTGAATGCTTTTTGTTGAAGCGATTGGAAAAGATTTTCGGTGATTTCAATATTCTTATTTAACGTTTTTCTATTGCTTTCAACTTTTTCCACTATTTTCGCAAATTGATCTTGTAACTTTTTTGGCGGTTTTGGAATTGAAATATCTTGTAATTCCTGAGCGTTTATATTTGCCATTCCAATAATATTTTTACACATATTATTTAAAACCAGTTTTCCGTAATGCGAGTTTAGAAATGCGGAAATATATTCAGGATTATTTTCATCATCTGTTCTAACGCGGATTAAATAACCTGCTAAAATCATCTCTTTATCTTCACGAAAAACTGCGGTTTTTCCGACGAGTTCTTTACTATTTGTTCGATTAAAAGCAATATCGCCTTTTCTAATAATATATTTGTGCAAATCCTTATCTGGCACTTCAATATATTTCAAACTGGAGAAATTCCAACCACCTTGATAATCAATATTGTTCATTCTAAGAATTGGATATTTGCCTTCTGATCCTGCTTTTTGACTAGTTCCATATTTAACACTTGAAACTAAATCTCGAATTGTAACAACATCCCAACTCATCGGATTTTTCACCGGATCGCCGAACATCTCAAGGAAAACCGATTGCAAAAGCGTGTCGAGTTTTTGCAAAGCGAGACGGCGTTTTTCCCGCAGAGCGTCCGCTTTATCTAAAACTTCCGCAATCCGCTTTTGTTCGGGTAATGGCGGAATTAAAATCTCAGTTCTTTTAAGATATTTAAAATGCCGATCATAACCCGCATCGGTTAAATGCAATGCTTTCAAATAATAGTAAAGATATTTTTCATCGGCTTCGATTTTAGGTTTCAAAACCTTTACGCCATCTGCTCCCATTCCGAAAGGAAAATCAACAAATTTAAATCGTCTTGTGTGGTCTCCGAAAATAATTATAGGCAAATCTGATTTACAAAGTTTGTTTTCTTCATCTGTAAATCCGCCGATTAAATCTTCGCCTTGATCTACAATTGGAATTTGTCCTACTTCGAGATAATCGCCTTTTTGTGTCTTTATATTTCCACCAGATTCATCATTGAAAACTTCTGTGAAAGGTAAATAATTCATTAAGTAATCATCACCTCCAATTCTTTCAAATCGGCTTGAATTTCATTTTCCAATTTATTGAGTTTTGTCATGTTTTTATGCCGCTTTGTCTTTCTTTGGTCTGCCGCCGCGTTTGCCATTCTCGCGGGCGGTTTGTCTTGTCGCTTTGGTCGAAGCCGAACCGCCGCGTTTGCCCATTTCCGCCATCCAGCTTTTTGTGCCGAAAATGCCGAGCAACAAACCCGGCAAACTAAAATGTGCATCGGCTTTCTCAAAATGCAAACCCGCTCCCGAAGGCGTGATCTGCACATCGCTTAATACTTCTTTGCTCGCTCCCTGCAAACCTTCGGCTAATTCCGGCGGAAACAAAAATGTGCATCCGTTTCTAAGTTCGACAACAATGCGTTTGCTCTTCGCGTCATAAAAAGCCTTTTTCGCTCGCGGTTCATTTTCATCAGCCTTTTTCGCACTCCGCACCGCTTCTTTATATTCTTTTTCAAAATCTTTATCAGCCATGAATCTTTCTCCACTTTTCCGCCAAAATTTCTCTGTTTTCCTCGACAATTCTTTTTGCCTGCCGAACCAGACGCGGCGACATTTCCCAAACCTGAACGAGTTTTGCGTCTTTAATATTTATCACCGCTTCGCCTTCGCCCGTAAAAATATGAACGTGCATCGGCTCGTGGTCATTTGTCCAGATCACAACTCGGAAACCGTCTTTTCGCAAAACAGTCGGCATAATCAACATTAACCCAAACGGTTGGGTTTTTCAAGATTTTTATTTGACAATGGGAAAATCAGGCAATCATCGCCTCCAATTCTTTCAAATCGGCTTGAATCTCATTTTCCAATTCGTTCAATTCTTCCAAGATAACTTTCGGCGAATCGAGGTTTAATTCTTCATAGACAATTTCCTTGTAGCGGTTGATGCTCAGATCATAACCGTTTTCGGCGATCTCTTTTTTCGGCACGAGAAAAGATTGATCGGTTCGCTTTCGTTCCGCTTCATTTGCCCGATCACGCCAACGCTTTAAGATGTCGGGAATGTTGTTGTTGGAATGCTTGCCGAAATCGAGTTCGTTGCGTTTGTCGTCTAAGGAGAATCCGTCGGCTTGCATATCGTAAAACCAGACGTTATCCGTTCCGCCCGAATTGGTTTTGGTAAATAATAAAACAGCGGTTGAAACTCCCGCGTAAGGTTTGAAAACTCCGCTCGGCATTGAGATCACGCCGTCGAGTTTCTGATTTTCAACCAATTCCTGCCGCAAAGTTTTATGTGCATTTGAAGAACCGAACAAAACGCCGTCCGGCACGATCACGGCGGCACGTCCGCCAGTTTTCAAAAGACGCAAAAACAAAGCGATAAACAAGAGTTCGGTCTTTTTGGTTTTAACCACCCGAAGCAAATCCTTCGCCGTGCTTTCATAATCGAGCGAACCTTTGAACGGCGGATTTGCCAAGATCACCGAATAAATTTCCTCGTCCGCAGAATGAAGTTCCGCCAAAGAATCACGATAACGGATGTTCGGATTCTCGATGCCGTGAAGCATCATATTCATCGAACCAATCCGAAGCATCGTATTATCAAAATCAAAACCGTTAAAGAGTTTGTTATAAAAATGCTCGGTCAATTTGTTATCCGAAAAAATCTCTTTGCGATGATTCTCGTTTAGATATTCATCCGTTGCCACAAGAAATCCCGCCGTTCCGCAAGCGGGATCGCAGACAATATCCGTCGGTTTCGGAGCAAGCATCCCAACCATCATTTTAATAATATGACGTGGTGTGCGAAATTGCCCGTTCTGACCTGCGGAAGCGATTTTGCCGAGCATATATTCATAAACATCGCCCTTCGTGTCGCGGTCTTCCATCGGAATTTGATCAATCAGGTCAACAACTTTTGCGAGAAGTCCCGCCGTCGGAATAGAAAGTCTTGCATCCTTCATAAATTCCGAATAGGTCGTATCGTCGCCGCGAAAGTTTTTGATAAACGGAAAAACTTCTTTGTCCACGACCTCATACATCAGTTTCGGTTCGAGATTCTTAAACCGCGACCAACGCATATCTTTCTGCTGTTCGCTTAAAATCGGTTGTTCAATCGGCTTATTCAGGACACTCGCCTTTAGTTCCTTTTTCGTTTGCAAATCGTCGAGTCTTTTTATAAACAGCAGATATGTAATCTGTTCGATAACTTCCAACGGATTCGATATTCCGCCCGTCCAGAAAGCATCCCAAACCTTATCAACTTTCGACCTTAATTCGCCTGTAATCATAATCTATGTAGAACTTAATTATTCTCTATTTTCTCACGATATTCATCAACATAAGCAATATCTTTGCTGACCGTATCTGCCAGAATTACGACCAGTTCGCCTTCTTGAGCAGTGTCAAAGGTTCTGAAAATCGCATCTTTTGATTCTTTGATGAATTCAATTTCGATTTCCCTTCCGCTTTCGGCAATTCCTTCTTTGAAAAGATTATAAACTTCATCTTCGGTGCGTCCACGTAAGTAATCTCCGCGTCGAATAATGAGTTTATCGAAGGTTTCGGCGGAGAGTTTACCCATTTCACGTATGTCTTCATCGCGTCTGTCGCCGACACCGCTTAAAATTCCCGTTAATTTCGTTGTGTTTAAGTTTTCGATAAATTTACGCAAACCCTTGAAACCTGGGGGATTGTGTGCGAAATCCATCAGGACTGTAAAATCTCTGATTTCGACAATGTTAAGCCGTCCGGGAGTCTGCGAAGTCGAAGGCGTGAAAGCTGTCAGACCAACACGAATATCTGCAATTGAAACGCCGTGGACAAAACAAGCTAAAGTTGCCGCCAAAACATTTTGGATCATAAACTCGGCTTTTCCACCGAATGTTAAAGGTATGTTGATAACCTTTTCGACGCGAACTTTCCATTGTCCCTTTAAAATCGTTACATAACCGTTTTCATAAACACACGAGATTTTGTTGCGTTCTATTTGTTTTTTAATGTATTTGTTATTTTCGTCCATTGAAAACAAAACCGTTTTGCCTTCAACTAAATCACGCATTTGATAGACGTTTTCATCTTCGGCATTTAAAATGGCAAAACCTTCTTCCGAAACGCTTCGCGGCACGACTGATTTTACTCTCGCAAGGTCTTCCAGAGTATTTACATCTTTTGAACCTAAGTGATCCGCAGTGATATTAGTAACTACGGCAATATCGGAATGGTCATAGCCGAGCCCCGAACGGATAATTCCGCCGCGTGCAGTTTCTAAAACGGCGACATCAACCGTCGGGTCTTTCAAAACTAATTGTGCAGAAACCGGTCCCGTATTGTCGCCCGAAACAATTTTGTTGTTTTGAATATAAGTTCCGTCCGTTGTTGTAAATCCGACGGTTTTCCCCGTTCCACGCAAAATATGTGCAATAAGTCTGGTTGTTGTGGTCTTTCCGTTTGTTCCGGTAATAGCAAAGATCGGGATTCGCGTCGGAGT
>JALZKH010000086.1 GCA_030859345.1 Acidobacteriota bacterium
TCATCCGTGAGGTTTGCGTTGCTTCAAATGCACGATTTGTCAAAGCGGCGTGTTTTAGATTTATTTTCAAATTTTGCGGATTTTCCAATGCCTTATCTGCCGTATCAATATCAAGAAACATATCCTCATAAGCGGCGAGATGCCAGATCGTATCATTTTCGGTTTTTTCAATTTCCAAAAGTCTTAAAAGACCAAAAGCGGCTTCGATTTGAAAGATTAGAAAATCGCCTGATTGAAAGTTTTGTGACATAAGTTATTTTTAATTTTAGGTTTGCGATTTGCGATTTTCAAGTTTGTAAATGAAAATTGTTTTATGGCTCAAGAAATTAACTATCAAGAGATGTTGGATATTGCAATTGAAGAAGCAAAGTTAGGTTTGGCAGAAGGCGGAATTCCAATCGGAGCGGCACTCTTTGACCATGAGGGAAATCTGCTTGGCAGAGGGCATAATCGGCGTGTTCAGGAAAATGATCCTTCGATTCACGGCGAAACAGATGCCTTTCGTAAAGCGGGAAGACAAAAAAGCTATCGGGACAAAATTATGGTTACGACGCTCGCACCTTGTTGGTATTGTTCGGGACTGGTCAAACAATTTAAGATTGGAACTGTCATTATCGGTGAATCCAAAAATTTTTACGGCGGAATTGAATGGCTTCGGGAAAATAATATTGAAATTATTGATCTGAATTCCGACGAATGCAAGAAAATGTTAAGCGAATTTATTGTTGAAAACCCCGAAATTTGGAATGAAGACATTGGTGAATAATGTTTAATAGAACTTTTAAATAATAAATATGAAAAAACTGGCAAAGAGTTTTGGGTTGCTTTTCTTAATTCCTTGTTCAAGTTACTTTTGCTCATAAAAAAGTTAAAAAACAAATTTTTAAGACTGAAGCCTTTCAGAATTTACAGCGATTGCGAACACCTATATATAGTGACATTATTTTTACTTTTCCATTATTAGATTGGAATAATTGCGAATAGTTTCCGTATTACATAATTAAGGATAAGCTATAACTTATGATAGGCAAAAAGTTTGCAAACTGTAGAAGGTTTGAAGTTCATCTTAATTTAAGAGAGAAAGGTTTTTTTATTATGTCAATTTATTTGTTTAGATTTTTATTGGTTATATCGTTATTTGCAATCGCATTTATCTCCGCGTGCAGTGGGATTGATGCAATTGAAACAACATCTGCTCAGTCTTCGGATGAGAAATTTTTAGTGACTAAAAATGTTGAATCGCTGACAATACCTAAAGCAAAAAAGGGCGAAGCTGTGGCGGTTTTTGCAGGTGGTTGTTTTTGGGGTGTGGAAGCGGTTTTTGAACATATCAAGGGTGTGAGAGTTGCAACCAGCGGATATTCAGGTGGAAAGGCGGAAAATGCGAATTATAAAATAGTCAGCAACGGCGATACGGATCACGCTGAAGCGGTTCATGTTATTTATGATCCCAAGAAGGTTTCTTACCAACAATTGCTCAAAGTCTTTTTTAGCGTTGCACACAATCCGACGGAACTGAATCGGCAGGGACCCGATACAGGTACACAATATCGCTCGGCGATTTTTTATAACGATGACGAACAAAAACGCCTAGCCGAAAGTTATATAAAAGAATTAACCGAAGCAAAAACTTTCGATCAACCGATTGTTACTCAGGTCGTCCCGCTTGTGACTTTTTATAAAGCGGAAGATTATCACCAGGATTATCTCGTAAATCATCCGAACCAACCCTATATTGTTACCCACGACAAGCCGAAAGTGGAAAACTTGAGTAAGCAATTTCCTGATTTGTATAAAAAATAGACGTTATTCAGTAACCAATTAAAAGTTTATTCTCGAATGCAAAAAGCTGCGTTGTGTAAGGAAAAGTGTAAAATATCCTTTCATTAACGCGGGTTTTTGCATTATTTTTGTATGTACAAGCTTGAATAAATTATTTTTTTTTTGAGTCTTTTGCGTTTGAGCAAAGTTGTATAAACTCCGCAAAATTGACAAAATATATTTATGGATGATTTTCGAGAACAATGTCGGAGGCAGTTAAATCGGAGTGTTGACCAACGCATAAAATATGGATTTTTTCGTAACTATAAACCGATTGAAGATGATGAACCTGTCAGAATTTTTGAAAAAATGGAAGACTATCGAAAATGGGCGGACGAAAATTTGCCGAGATATTTAGGATATAAGCTAGTTAAAAAAAAAGATAATGGCGAATAAAGGTTATTTTCAACCGCAGCAAGCAAGGGAAGTCGCCGAGGCATTTGCAAAACATAAAGTTGAATATATGTTTATCGGTAAAAGTGGTGCGATTTTACTTGGTTATCCATCAACCACTCAAGACGTAGATTTGTTTCCAAAAAAGAGCAAAAAAAATTGTGAGCGTTTAATTTTGGCTTTGAATGAAATTGGATTTGACTTGTCAGAACAACAAAAAAATAAAATATTAAAAGGCGTTGATTTTGTTCAGATAAATCAAGACCCGTTTGATTTGGATTTGGTGTTTGCACCCGATGGAATAGAAAATTTTGAAATAGCTAAAGAACGTATGATTTATGTCGATAATTTTCCAATAGCAAATATCAGCGATATTATTGCCAGTAAAAAGGCTTCGGGACGGGAAAAGGATTTGTTAGACTTACCTTTATTGGAAGATTTTAGATATGAATACGAAAAGAGTATAAGAAAAGAGCCGCGAATGGCTCTTGAAATTGCTTTAGAAAAATTAGATAAAAAAGAGGATTAATATTAATGATGGAATTAAAAGAAGCAGTAATTATAAGTGCCGCAAGAACGGCGACGGGAAAATATTTGGGCAGTTTAGCACCGTTTTCAGCGACTGAACTTGGAGCGATTGCTGTTAAAGAAGCCGTGAAACGTGCGGGAATTGACAAAGCAGACGTTGACGAAGTGATAATGGGCTGCGTTGTCCAGGCGGGACTCGGACAAGCACCGGCAAGACAAGCGGCGATTAAAGCGGATTTGCCGCCGGAAGTTTCAGCTTTGACGGTAAATATGGTTTGCGGTTCGGGTTTGCGGGCAATATCGCTGGCGGCTCAAGCGGTTCGTTTAGGTGATGCGGAGGTTGTTGTCGCGGGCGGAATGGAATCAATGTCGAATGTTCCTTACGCGATGCCGGATGCACGGACTGGTTATCGGATGGGAAACAAAACTGCTGTGGATTTGATGATTCACGACGGGCTTTGGTGTCCGTTTGAAGATTGGCATATGGGAAATACGGGCGAGGTTGTCTCGGAAAAATATCAAATCGGACGGGAAGCACAGGATGAATATGCTTTTAATTCGCACCGCAAAGCGATGGAAGCCAGAGATGAGGGACGTTTTGATGAAGAAATCGTTTCCGTAGAAATTCCACAGAGAAAAGGCGATCCCATAATTTTCAATAAAGACGAAACAATTCGTGATGATACTTCGATTGAAAGTCTGGGTAAATTGGGTCCCGCTTTTAAAAAAGAAGGCGGAACTGTAACTGCGGGAAATGCTCCATCCGTAAATGATGGTGCATCGGCTGTTGTGGTTACATCGGCAGAAAAAGCTAAAGCAATGGGAATTGAGCCGTTGGCAAAAATTGTGGCTTATGCAACCAGCGGAATTGAGCCGAAAATGATTATGATGGCACCAGTCGAAGGCGTGAAAAATGTTTTGAAAAAAGCGGGTTGGACAATGGATGAAGTTGATTTGATTGAACTTAATGAAGCATTTTCAGTGCAGGCACTCGGCGTTATGCAGGAACTCGGACTTGATATGGAAAAAGTAAATGTAAACGGTGGTGCAGTCGCACTCGGACACGCTATCGGAAACAGCGGTTCGCGTGTTTTAACAACTTTGCTTTACGAAATGAAACGCCGCAACGCGAAAAAAGGTGTTGCCGCACTTTGTTTGGGTGGCGGAAATTCGGTGGCAATGGCGGTTGAAAGGGAATGATGGGATTTTCGATTTTCGATTTGCGATTGCAACAAATTAGATTATTTATGCGTAAATTGTTTGAGGAATTAAAAAACAATAATTTTAATCAAGGAGCAACATTATGACGGCACAAGAGCATAATAAAACTTTGGGAATTTTATTTTTGGTGTATTTCGGTTTACAAATTTTGGGATTGGTTATAGCAATTATTTTTATGGTTGGATTTTCCGGCTTTATATTTAGTGGAATGAGTGGAAATGATGCTTTTCCTGTGGGAATTATGGTATTTGCTTTGGGATTCGGGTTGATTTTTTCAATACTTTTGATGATTCCGATTGGGATGGCTGGATTTAAAATGTATAAGGAAAGTCAGAGTGCGAGGATTTGGGGAATAATTGCTTCAATTGTTTCACTTCTAAGTATTCCGTTGGGAACTGCACTCGGAATTTACGGGCTTTGGTTTTTATTGGGTGAGAACGGAAAACAATTTTACGAAGGCGGACAAATTTCTTCACACAATCCGCCGCCGCCGCCGAATAGTTGGCAGTAGGTTTGAGAAAAAAGTAAAAAGGTAAATAGGTAAAAGTGTTTTATTCTATAAAATGCTTTTGCCTTTTTTAGTGTGAGTTTGTATTAAAATGCAAATTTGTATATTTTTTAATAAATAGTTTTACACAAATCTATCTAAAATAAAGGTTTAATAATAAATGATAAAAAAAATAGGAATAGTTGGTGCGGGAACGATGGGCAACGGAATTGCTCAAACTGCTGCGAGTAATGAAATTAGTGTCGTAATGACGGACATCAGCAATGAATTTATCGAGCGTGGAATTAATTCGGTTTCAAAAAGTCTCGACCGTTTTGTAAAAAAAGAAAAATTAACGGAAGAGAAAAAAGTAGAAATTCTTGAAAAAATAGTAGCGACGACGGATTTTGAAAAATTGGCAGACTGCGATTTGATTGTTGAAGCGGCTTCGGAGAGTTTTGATATAAAAAAAGATATTTTTACAAAATTGGACAAATTAACTGATGATTCGACAATTCTGGCAACCAACACTTCTTCAATTTCCATCACAAAAATTGCGGCAACTACAAAACGTCCCGACAAAGTAATCGGGATGCACTTTTTTAATCCCGTGCCGCTGATGAAATTGGTTGAAGTAATACGCGGAATTGCGACGAGCAATGAAACTTACAAAACGGTTAAAAATTTATCGGAGAAATTGGGTAAAACTCCTGTAGAATGTAATGATTATCCCGGATTTGTTTCAAATCGTGTTCTGATGCCGATGATAAATGAAGCGATTTTCTGTTTATATGAAGGCGTGGCGACTGAAGAATCCATTGATGAAATAATGAAACTCGGAATGAATCATCCGATGGGACCGCTTACACTTGCAGATTTTATCGGTTTGGATGTGTGTCTGGCAATTATGAATGTCCTGCACGAAGGTTTAGGCGATCCGAAATATCGCCCGTGTCCGCTTTTGAAAAAATATGTTGATGCGGGCTGGCTCGGACGCAAATCGGGTAAAGGTTTTTACGATTATTCACAAAGCTAAAAGGAAAAAATTATGCGGAAAATTTTGTTGATAATAATTTTATCGGCGTTTGGTTTAACGGCATTTGCACAGGTTAGAATAACGCCTTTGAACATAAAGGAAAGAACGCTTGATAACGGGTTGAAAGTGATTTCCGTTCAGGATAAATCGAACCCGGTCGTAACGGTGCAGGTTTGGTATAAAGTCGGCGGCAAGGACGATCCGCAAGGAAAATCGGGCTTTGCACATATGTTCGAGCATATGATGTTTAAATCTACAAAAAATATGCCGAATGAAAAAATGGATCGAATTACAGAAGATGTTGGCGGATTTAATAATGCTTCGACACGCGACGATCTGACCAACTATTATGAAGTCGTTCCGTCAAATTATCTCGAAACACTGCTTTGGGCGGAATCCGACAGAATGGTTAATTTGAGCGTTGATGCCGAAAATTTCAAATCGGAAAGAGATGTGGTTAAAGAAGAATATCGGCAGGGAGTTTTGGCAAATCCTTATGGAATGCTTTTTCAATATATAGACAGCCTTTCGTATAAAGTTCATCCATATAAACGCGGCGTGATCGGGAATCTTGATGAATTAAATGCCGCAAAACTCGAAGATGCTTTTGCGTTTTACAAAGAATATTATCGCCCCGATAATGCTTCTTTAATTGTGGTCGGAGATTTTGAACAGGAGCAACTCGATAAATGGATTGATAAGTATTTCGGACGGCGTAAAAATCCAGATGCTCAAATTAAACGGGTTGATGTGGTCGAACCGGAACGCACGCAGGTCGAAAGATTTGAAAAATTTCGTCCGAATGTTCCGCTTCCGGCACTGGCAATGACATATTTTGCTCCGCCTTCGACGAGCCTTGATATTCCCGCATTGGAAATTGCCGAAGCGATTCTGGCAGACGGGCAAAGTTCCAGACTTTATCAGGAATTGGTTTATAAACAGCAATTGGCACAAACCGCGACAATGTTTGCCGATATTAGAATTGATAAAGGTTTGCTTGCTTTTTATGCGATTGCTGCAGGTGGGGAAAAACTCGAAGATATTGAAAAAGCGATCTTGGCGGAAATCAATAAATTGCAGGAAAATGCTCCGACTGAAAAGGAAGTTGAAAAAGCAAAAAACAAACTGATTACGGAAATTTTGCAGGAACGCGAAACCGTCAATGGAAAAGCCTTTGCCATCGGTGAAGCAATAATTTACAAAAATAATCCACGAGCGGTCAATGAAGACGTTGCCAAACTTCAATCGGTAACGGCTCAGGATGTTCAGAATGTTATGAAAAAATACTTTAAGGAAAACTCCCGTGCGGTAATTTATTATAAAAATGAAACGGCAGGAGGCAAAGAATAATGAAAAAATTTAATTCAGCCATCAGCTGTCACTCATCAAACATCAGCTTTTTGTTGTTTTTAATTATTTGTTTGACAACTCCTTTATTTGCTCAAGAACCGAGCGAAACACCGCCGCCGCCATCTGCACCGCCGCAGGTAAATGTTCCTGAAGTCAGGGAAATGACTTTGCCGAACGGTTTGAAAGTCGTTGCAGTTACGCGGCAAAATGTTCCGCTCGTTACAGTATCTTTATTAATTAGAAGGGGAGCGGAGCAAGAAAATCAGACGGAAGCCGGACTTGCGAATACGACTGCTAATCTTTTGCTCAAAGGAACGGAATTTCGCACGGCTACCGATATTGCTCAACAGATCGAATTTCTCGGCGGCAGTCTAAATTCCGGTGCGGATTGGGATTCTTCAACCGTAAATCTTAATATTATGAGCGATAAACTCGGACGTGCTTTATCAATAATGTCTGATTCGGTAATTCGTCCGACTTTTCCCGCTAAAGAATTGGCTTTATTAAAAAAACAAACAATTGACGGTTTGAATGTCAGCTTAAAACAGCCTGGAAGTTTACTGGGTTACGTCGCTGATCGTTTTGCTTATGGACAACACAGTTCAAACGGAACTCCGCAAACCATCGTCAGAATAAATAAAAATGATGTGCTTGATTTTTATAACAAAAACTATACGCCGGAAAATGCGGTTCTGATTTTTACGGGAGATATTTCGGCAACTCAGGCATTTAATTTTGCGAAGTTATTTTTTAGCAGTTGGGAAAAATATAAGCCAAACAATTCTATTATAAATTTAGAGTTTTTAGGCGGTCTGCAATCTCCACCTAGAAAAAACAGTGAAATTATAAATAGAATGCTTGTAATTGATCTACCGGATTCAGGACAAGCGGCAGTCGGTTATGCGACAAAACTTAAAACCGGAAGAATCGTTTGTGGTGAAAAATCAGGTAATGAAATTAATTGTTCGTCGAGCAAAATTTATTATCCGGCAAGCGTTTTGAATTCCATTCTCGGCGGAGGTTATTCCGCACGCCTTAATCAGGAAATCCGTCTGAAACGCGGTTTGAGTTATGGTGCGAGAAGTAATTTCGATTGGCGTGGTTTTAATTCAAATTTTATCGCCAGCACTCAGACAAAAAATGAATCCGCCGCCCAAGTTGCTGAATTGATAAAAATTGAAATTCAAAAACTTGCCGATGATTCCATTGTTGAAGATGAATTAATTCCGCGAAAAGCCGTTGTTACCGGTGGTTTCGGACGCGGACTTCAGACCAATAACGGTTTAGCCGCACGTCTTCGAGATATTTATTTATACGGTTTGAATCCCGATGAATTAAATTCTTATATGACGAATGTAAACGATGTAACCGATTCGCAAATAAAAGATTTTGCATCCGACAATTTAAAAGGCGGCGATATGATTATTGTTGGCGATGCAAAATTATTTATGGACGATCTGAAAAAGCGTTTTCCGAATCAAAAAATTGAAATCATCAAAGCTGATAATCTGGATTTAAATAAAGACACTTTGAGAAAACGATAATAATCATTTCATTATAAGCATCTTTATTATTTAACTAAACGTCAAAGATTTTACAAAGTTAATTATCAGAACCGTCTAAATCACGTAAATAACTTGAGAAAAAATGAACAGTTATAAATTTGTTTTTATTACATTATTAATATGTTTGTCCGCAACATTGATAAATTCTCAAAATTTATCTTCAACCTGGGAAGTCCAAAAATATGATATAACGGCAACTTTGCCGCAAAATTTTGCTGACCGGGATTTGGATGTTAAGGCGAATTTGAATTTAAAAAATGTAAGCGGTCAAGCCTTCTCGCGTTTAACTTTAAGAATCAGCGATCAGGCAGCGGTTTCTTCCGTGCGTGTGAATAATGCGGCGGCGGATTTTAAAAATGAAAAAGAAAGTATCGGCGGAAAAGGCGGACTTCAAAAGATTTTGATTAATATTCCTACCGTACAGCCGAAAGCTGCTTTTTCAGTCGCTGTAAATTATAAGTTAAAGGTTAAAGAAAATTCGGGATTAAACGCACTTTCGCCAATCGGTTCGCAATTTTTGCCGATGTCTTTTTGGTATCCAACACCAAACAGTTGGTATTTTGCGGGCGGAGCGGATTTTGCTCCGGTAAATTTGCAGATCAATTCTTCAAACAACCAACAAATTATTTCAGCCGGAATGCAGAACGGAAACGGTTTTGATTCAAAATTAAATGGACAACCATTTTTTGCAGCGGGACAATGGCAGAAGATAAATTCAAACGGTGTCGAGGTTTTTGCTCCTATCGGAACGGATTTATTGATAAATAAACGGGCAGAAGAATTAGCAAGTTTGGCATCGGAAGCTAAAACTTTCGTTTCAGGTTTATTAGGAAATTCTGCAAATTTTCCGATAAAAATAGTTTCGGTAACTCGCGGAGCAGGTTTTTCCGACAGCGGTACGATCTTTGTTGATGACAGCGTTTTTTCCCGCAAGAAAATTGATGCTCAAACCGCGTTGAATATTTCCGAAGGAATTGCCAAAACCTGGTTAGGAAATATTGTTAAAGTAAGTGGAAACGGTTACGGAGTTATCAGAGAGGGGCTGGCACGTTATATTGCAACGGAATTCATTGAGAAAAAATATGGTAAGGAAGTTGCAGAAATTGAACGTCTGCGGCAGAGGGCAAATTATTCTTCAGTCGTTAACAGAGATTCTCCCTTAAATATTTCATCGCCGGTTGATGGATATTATTTTACATTAAATGCAAATAAAGGAGCAATTATCTGGAAATATCTGGCGAAAAGATACGGAAAAGAAGATTTATTTAAAATTATTCAAGAGCAAACAAAAAGCGGAAAGTTAGATTTAAATGAATTACGTTCGGGATTTTCGACCGAAAAAGAATACCTTGATTATACGCTTGATAAAATAACCGAAATGAATATTCTAGTCGGGTTGCCGCAGAAAAGTGGTATGGGGACAAGAGTTGCTTTGAGGAATTTAGGAGAAATTCCGGTAAATGTTGAAGTTGTAGCAACTCTCGAAAACGGGCAAAATTTGTTAAACCAAACTACAATTCCCGCAAAAAGTTTCGGAGAGGTAACATTCAATACACAAACCAAAATAGTTAGAGTTGAAGTTGATCCGGATAAGATTTATCCGCAGATTAATTATGCAGACGATACCGCACCTAAGGAAATTGATGACGATGATGCAATTGTTTATATTAAACGCGACTTTGACCGCCAAAAATATGCAGAAGCTGAAATTAAAGCAAAGACTGTATTAAATATTTATCAGAATTTTGATGACGCTAAGATTTTGTTAGCTCGTTCATTATTGGCACAGAATAAAAATGCTGAAGCACAGAAAGTTTTTCAAAGCTTATTTGATGAAAAACTACCGACAGCCAGAAGTCTTGCTTGGGCGAGTGTCGGACTTGGAGAGATTGCACAGAAAGCAGGACAAAACGCCCAAGCAGTTGAGCATTTCGAACAAGCAATAAAGTCCGCCGCAGAATACGGGGCAACTTTAGCCGCCATAAACGGAAGAAACAAAATTAATCCGACAAGCTCAATAAACGCGGATGTCGCAGCATTTTTTGAAAAGTTTGACAAAATTGTAACATTAAACGATAAAGCCCAAGTCGAAGCCCTGATTGTAAACGGTGAAATTGCCCGATTTGCAAGTAGTGTTGCGGGTAATGCTCAACAATGGAATACGAAAATCCTACACACAGACAAAGTTAATGAGAATACATTTTTGGTTGAAACGAATTTAAATATTAAACTTCTAAATCGAAATAATGAGAGCGGATTAGCAGTATTTCGTTTGACAAAGGTTGGAAATGATTGGAAATTGAGCGGAGTTGATATTTTTGAAGTCAGATAATTTTGTTATTGATGTCAAAACAAAAATTAAATGCAGAGTGCTTGGAAAAAGCCGGAAAGGTAAAACTTTTGCTAATGGATTGCGATGGAGTTTTAACCGATGGAAGACTTTATTTTTCAAAGGACGGTGAAGAATTAAAAGTGTTTAACATAAAAGATGGACAGGGAATAGTTTCCTGGCACAAAGCAGGTTTTTTTTCAGGAATAATTACCGGAAGAAAATCCGTAATGCTGGAAAAACGGGTTGAAGAATTGGGAATTCATTATTTAATGCAAAATTCTAAAGATAAAATAAAAGATTTTAATAAAATTTTGAAAAAAGTTAGACTTTCAAAAGAAGAGGTTGCTTATATTGGAGATGATATTTCCGACATCGAATTGCTTAGAGAAGTAGGATTTCCAATCGCTGTGTCTGATTCTGCTGATGAACTTTTGTCGGAAGTTTTGTTTGTTACAGGAAATAAAGGAGGCTTCGGAGCGGTCAGGGAAATTACAAATCTACTGCTAAAAACAAAGCAATAAGATGATTAAAATTATTTCTGTTTCTGGGCTTGACAAAATTTCCCTGAATGTAGAAAATCTTTAATTGCTCTTAACGAAAAAGTTTATATCAGAATCGTCTTTGAGATTGACAAATTGTTTGAATTATATATAATATATAGTTTCGCTTCCAGATAAAATTAAATGAAAAATTTATTTGGGGTTGACATCAATAATTAGATTTGATAATTTTAAAAAGTTCGACTGAAACCCAAAAATAAATTAAAGTTTATTTTTGGGTTTGACAAAATTAATTATGTTGTTTATAATTAAAAGTTCGCTTGAAGTTAAAGCGATATTTGAAAAGCAGAAGTAAAATTGGTATTTGAAAACTAGGTAATGCGAGTCCATGTGTTAATTCAAACACAGTTCGGAACTAACACCGAACTTTAAAATAAAAATCAGTTAGGAAACAACTTTTTAACGAGAGTTTGATCCTGGCTCAGAATCAACGCTGGCGGCGTGCCTCAGACATGCAAGTCGTACGGTTAAAGCTCTCTTCGGAGAGTGTATAAAGTGGCGTACGGGTGAGTAACACGTAAGTAATCTACCTTTGGGTGGGGGATAACTCAGGGAAACTTGAGCTAATACCGCATAATGCAGCGGCTTCTTTGGAAGACAGTTGTTAAAGCATTTATGTGCCTGAAGAGGAGCTTGCGGCAGATTAGCTAGTTGGTAAGGTAATGGCTTACCAAGGCAACGATCTGTAGCCGACCTGAGAGGGTGGTCGGTCACACTGACACTGAATAACGGGTCAGACTCCTACGGGAGGCA
>JALZKH010000095.1 GCA_030859345.1 Acidobacteriota bacterium
AAGCAGTAATTCCTCAAGCAGATGTTGAAAGTTTAGCGGACTACTTTGACCTATGCCGCCGCAAAAGAAACGATATTGATTACGATGCGGCTGAAATAGTATCGGATTCAGAAACCGAAGAATTAGTTAAAAAAGCAAAAGAGTTTGAAAGTCTGGTTGAGGATTGGATAATTAAAAATTACCCGCAATTTGTTTAATTAATTAAATCTATAATCAGGTGATTATAGATTGGTTATTTGTGATAATTTAGTATTAATAGAAATGAAGCAATTGGATAAAAAGTGGAGAGTATTAAAAAGGCTGTTTCTTAAATGTTGTAAATAAATAAGTTAGCTTGTCGTTAGAATCCTCCCGAGGGCATACCTTTCATTTTCGGCAGGTAATTGGAAAACCGTAAGTTACTTGCTTTTAACTATTTAACTCAATTTTGAAATCCTAGGATAAAAGAGATTTAACCGATAAAACGGATGATTTTGGACTCGGTTTGGACACGATTTTTTGAAAAAATGAATTATTAATTAATATTTATTTCTTAATGATTTATTACTGGTTTTTTTTGATATAAATAATCGGATCGCTTTGATAATCATAGCCATACCTTTCTCAACAATAGGATTGATTATATACTTCTCTTATCTTTTCTATTTGATTCTTCAGTGAGCTTCTTAAATGATTATTGGTTATCATATTCTTTACTAAATAATTATTTTCAAAAAAGTGAGAAGCCACTATGAATGAACTTTTAACAAAGAAAGCTAAACCATTCTTAAAATGGGCAGGGGGGAAAACTCAGTTATTATCAGAAATTGAGCAAGCACTTCCATGTGAAATTTACAAAGATAAGTTCTCTTATGTTGAGCCATTTATTGGTAGTGGTGCGGTGTTGTTTTGGATGCTGAATAATTTTCCGAATCTGGAAAAAGCTATCATCAATGATGTTAATTCAGATTTAACCAACACATACAAAATAATCAAATCCAAGCCTGAACCGCTTATTGGAATACTCAAAGAATATCAAAGCGAATACCACGATTTGCAAAATAATGAAGCGGAAAAAAAAGCATATTATTATGTTAAGAGAGAGCTTTATAATACGAGAGAATCTGAAGACAGCGTTCGTGCAGCTTTATTTATATTCTTGAACCGAACCTGCTTTAATGGTTTGTATCGCGTTAATAGCAAAAATCTTTTCAATGTTCCGATAGGCAGTTATAAGCGACCAATGATTTGTGATGAGCAAAACATTTTAGCTGTGAACAATGTTCTTCAAAATGTCGAAATTCTCAACGGGGATTTCAAAAAAACCATCACTTACGCCAGTAAAAATTCTTTCTTTTATCTTGATCCGCCGTATAAACCTTTGAATTCCACTTCGAGTTTTAATTCCTATGCTAAAGGTGATTTTAATGATGAAGAACAAATAAGATTGCGGGATTTTTGTGTCAAACTTGACGAAAAAGGAAGCAAATGGATGTTGAGCAATTCGGATGTTCAAGATGATAATTTTTTCGACAAGATTTATTCAAAATTTACTATCAATAAAGTGAACGCTGTGCGAGCATTTAGTGTTTGAATATTTTAATTGATTTATGAAACAACATGAAGCAGTTATCAAAACGATGGAACGTCTGGGTGGAATCGCAACTCTTGGGCAGCTTTATCAAGAAACATTCAAAATAGAAGATTGTGTATGGAATACAAAAACACCTTTTGCAAGCATTCGTCGAATTGTTCAAACCCGTTCTAATGAAATTTACAAAATCAAACCTGGATTATACGGTCTTTTATCTCATCTAAAATCAAATGAAGCTAAAGGGATTTTAGCTGAAAATGATTCCAATAAAGATAGTCTCGAAATTCAAGAATCAAACCATTATTATTACCAAGGTTTATTACTAACAGTTGGCAGAATCAAAAAATTTCAAACATTCGCACCTAATCAAGATAAAAATCGCAAGTTCTTAAACAAAACTCTTGGCGAAATGCGGACTCTGGATAAAATACCTGATTTTTCCTATCCAAATCTTGTGCAAAGAAGTTCAACTATTGATGTAATATGGTTTAATCAACGCAAAATGCCCGATAGTTTTTTTGAGGTTGAATCTACAACAGACATCAGAAATTCGCTTGGTAAATATACTAATTTGCAGGATTTTTTTGTTAGAATGATAATCGTCGCTGATAGTGTGCGACAAAAACAGTTTGACAGCATAATTACGGAAACTGCTTATGAAACAATCAAAAAAAGAGTTGAGTTTTTGGATTATGAAGCGTTGGTTAAACAATATGAATATAATGTGAGAACCGAAAGTTTCAGAATGATTCTATGATGAAAAAATTTATCTTTATAACATCTGAAGGAGATACGACTTCACCAAATGGAAATGAAGTTGAAAATTTACAGGTTTTAGGAATTATTGATAATGTTAGAACTGAAGATGAAGCATTGAAAAAACTATTGCAGGAAAATTCCTGGATTTATGATGCAGAATTTAATGTCGCAGAGTTCATCGCTTACGAAATTTTATAATTCTATATATCTTCCCTCAATTCCGCTTTCTTTTAATGCGATTGCATTTGCTCTCCCGTAAGCTACAAAAACACTTGGTGAACCCGGCGTTCCGCCTTGTTTGCCGGATATGTGATAAAACTTAATGCGACCTTTCACAAAGAGTAAAGCATCTGCGTCATACCAAATATTTTCAAAAAAGCATTTTGTTTCAGTTCGTGCAAAAATAACAGCTATTCCATTTCCATGTTCTTTTAACTTTTCCAACCAAAGATGCAAATTTCTTCCGTATGGTGGATTGCAAAAAACTCTGCCAAACCATTCTTTTCCTAAGCCATTATCTTCGACTGTGTAATTTGTTGTTGCGTGAACAAATGGTGGATTTCTAGGACTACAAGGGTCTAAATCAAAATCACCAAATTTCTTTACAAGTTCAGGCGGTGTCAGCCATTCAACTTTAGAATTTTTTGCTTTTTCAAATGAAGTATTCATAACTTTTTTAGTTTAAGATATGATCAATTTTTAGAAATAGCAAACCGCTAAACCGATCATTTACAATAATTTAGAGAAAATATAGAATTTATATAAATCGCTTGGCATCTATCAAATCAATGAATTTAATATGAAGTGGATTTCTCATGTCCGCGAGAAGATGAAGGACGATGCAACTATTTGGATTAGTGGGACGATGCACAATATCTTTTCGATAGGACAAGTTTTGACTGCGTTAGGATTTAAGATTTTAAATATAATTACCTGGCAAAAAACAAACCCACCGCCGAGTTGGGCAAAGCGGACTTTTACTTATTCGACCGAGCAGATAATTTGGGCGAGAAAAAAAGAAAAAGTTCCACACTTCTACGATTATGATTTAATGAAGAAATCAAATGAAGACAAACAAATGAAAGATGTCTGGCTGCTTCCTGCCATTCAAAAATGGGAAAAGTCTCAAGGGAAGCATCCAACTCAAAAACCTTTACCTGTCGTAACAAGAACAATTCTTGCATCTACAAAGCCAAATGCTTGGATATTAGATCCGTTTGCGGGAAGCAGCACAACAGGAATCGCCGCTAATTTGAAGAATCGCAGATACATCGGGATAGATATTGATGAAAGCTATTCAGAAATGAGTAAAAACAGGAAACTTGAAATAGTAAAACCAAAAGTATTTGATGATTACAATACTAAAATTGATAAAATACTTATGCCATCTGTAAAAATTAAATAGGAGATTGCTATGACATTTCTGTATGTAAATAGAATAACTAAAAAAAGTTACGAATTAAGCGGAATTATAGATTTGCCGCACGCTTGGAAACTTGTGAGCTTTGTTGCATAGGCTATAGCGTTGCTCGCCGTTGGCGACAAAACAAATCTTTCATTTTTTATGAGAAAGCCCTGTTTATTATTCGATTCAAGTATTGTCCATATGCTAATTTGTGCTAAGATAAACGCTCTAATGATTGATCAATTAATGCCGATACAGATGTTTTTTTTAAGTGCTGTGCGTAAACTGCGTTCAGCCGTTATTTCTGCTTTTGCTCTTCTGTGCTTTATATCGCTGCCTGTCTATGCACAACAGCAGACTGATTCCAAGGATGTGCCGTCGGTGGTTCAGCCCGGAGCACCGGGGCAGTCAACCAAGATACTGCCGTCTTCGACGAGGGCAAAACTGCCGCCGCGTTC
Organism: Acidobacteriota bacterium; assembly: GCA_030859345.1. Classification (GTDB taxonomy): domain Bacteria; phylum Acidobacteriota; class Blastocatellia; order Pyrinomonadales; family Pyrinomonadaceae; genus Aridibacter. The sequence goes on from JALZKH010000095.1 coordinate 4,196, forward strand.
ATTAAAGGATGTGGAATTTATGCAGGGAATGTTTATGCACCACGCTCAAGCGGTTGAGATGACGGCACTCATCGAAGAACGGACGGAGAACAAGGAACTGCGTCTGCTCGGAGCACGCATCAGCCAGTCGCAGTCGGACGAGATAAATTTTATGAAGCGTTGGCTCGCAAGCCGCAACCAATCGCTTTCGATGCCGATGCCGGAAATGAAAGGGATGGATATGTCGGGGATGGATATGTCGGGTCATAAAGATCATCAGATGTTGATGCCGGGGATGCTGACAAAAAAACAGATGGACGCTCTGGCAAAGGCAAAGGGTGCGGAGTTTGACCGTTTATTTTTAAACGGAATGATCCAGCATCACAAAGGTGCTTTGATAATGGTCAGGGAATTGTTTGAGACATCAGGTGCGGGGCAGGATGCCGAGGTATTTAATTTTACGACGGACGTTGACAGCGGTCAGCGTGCCGAGATCAGGATTATGCAGAATATGCTGGGTGAAAAACCCTCAGAGGAAAAATAATGAGCAGAATATACGCCAATACTTTTAGTTTAATGATCGCTTTTTTTGTTTTAATTTCTTGTTTCGCCAACGCAATACAGGCACAGGGACTTCAATCCGCACCGCCTCTGCCAAAGGGAATGACCGGATCGGACGCAAATGACCCGCGTGCCAAATTGTCTCCCGGATTATACGATGCGGGCGAAGCGGCGTTCGGAATGAAACATCTTCAATTGGTCAGGAAACCGAATGCGTTTCAACTCGGCACAGATGATGCCGACAGTCCGAAGGTTCAGAAAACACTCGGCATCCTCGGTGTTGGCGATTCTTCGCAGATGCCGAAACCTGTTCAGCTTGTTTACGCTCAACTCGCTTTTGCCAACTCTGATCTGGCGTTTCAGGGTAATTATCTGTTTCAGGGAAACTTTTACGGCGTAAGTATTTTCGACATCTCCGATCCGGTGAATACAAAGTTGTTAACCTCGATGGTTTGTCCGGGCGGTCAGGGCGATGTGTCGGTTTATAAAAATCTGATGTTTATGTCGGTCGAGATGCCGAACGGTAGATTAGATTGCAGTATTGACGGTTTTCCTCCAACTGCTCCGCCGACTGCGGGACAACAGCCCAAACCCGACGTGCAGAAAGACCGTTTTCGCGGGGTGCGGATCTTCGACATCTCAGACATCAGAAAGCCGAAACAGGTCGGAGCGGTGCAAACCTGCCGCGGCTCGCACACGCACACTTTAGTAGTTGATCCAAAGGACAAGAAAAACGCTTACATATATGTTTCGGGAACTTCTTTTGTCCGTCCGGGCGAAGAACTCGCCGGATGCTCCGATGGGACACCCGATAAAAATCCTGATACGGCACTTTTCCGCATAGATATAATTAAAGTCCCGCTTGATGCTCCGCAGGATTCAAAAATCGTTTCGAGTCCGAGAATATTTATGGATTCGAGAACGGGTGTTATCAACAGTCTCAATGACGGCGGATCACACGACGGCAAAGGGAAGATTTCCGACACCAACCAGTGCCACGATATTACCGTCTATTCAGCGATCGGACTCGCGGCAGGAGCCTGCTCGGGAAATGGAATTCTGCTCGACATCAGAGACCCGGCAAATCCGAAAAGGGTTGATGCCGTCAACGATACGAATTATTCATACTGGCATTCGGCTTCGTTTTCCAATGACGGAAAAAAGGTCGTCTTCACCGATGAGTGGGGCGGTGGTTTGGGTGCCAGATGCCGTGCCAACGATCCGAACAAATGGGGAGCAAACGCAGTATTTAATCTAAGCAATAACAAGCTGGATTTCGCCAGCTATTACAAACTTCCGTCGGCACAGGGCGACAGCGAAAATTGTGTCGCACATAACGGCTCGCTCATTCCCGTTCCCGGCAGGGACATCAAAGTGCAGGCATGGTATCAGGGCGGCATTTCAATTATGGATTTCACCGACGCAAAAAATCCGTTTGAGATCGCTTACTTTGACCGCGGTCCGATTGACCCGAAGATACTCATTCTCGGCGGTGCGTGGTCGGCTTACTGGTATAACGGACATATCTACGGTTCGGAAATCGCCCGCGGCTTGGATGTGTTTGAATTAACGCCGACAAAATATTTGACGCAAAACGAAATTGATGCTGCAAAAACGGTTCGCGTAACGGAATTAAATGTGCAGAATCAGGAGAAAATGACTTGGGGTAAACAGCTGGTCGTCGCCAGGGCATACATTGATCAGCTTGAGCGTTCACAAGCTCTGCCGTCTGAAAAAATTGCTGAATTACGGCAGGCGATTGACAAAGCCGAGAGTTCCAAAATGAATAAAAAAGAACTCAAAGCACTCAAAAAACCCGCGACATCTCTGGAAAAAACTGCCCGTCTAACCAAAAGAGGAACAGATGAAGTCCGAATGAAAGCCTTAGCCGAAATTTTAAAGCAGCCCGCACTTTGATCTTCATTGAGTAGGAACTGAAAATTAGTCGTGTCCTATAATATATGCGTTACTTTTTATTATTTGCGTGCTTTGCGGGGCAGTAAATGAGCGATTGTGATGTTTGGTTTTTTCATAATTTGTTTATTCATTCTCCCAATTCATCGTGCGTTTAACTGCTTTTTTCCAGCCCTTGTATAACTTGGTGCGTTTTTCATCATCGAGTTTCGGCTCAAAAGTTTTTTCGATCTTGCGGTTGCTGATGATGTCTTCTTTTTTCCAGAGTCCGACGGTGATTCCCGCTAAATATGCTGCTCCGAGTGCCGTTGATTCGATAACTTCGGGGCGTTCGACTTTTGTATCTAAAATGTCTGCCTGGAATTGCATCAGAAAATTATTGGCACACGCTCCGCCGTCAACCTTTAGCTCACTAAGTTCGATTTTTGAATCTTCCTGCATCGCATTTAAGATGTCTTTTGTTTGATAGGCGATTGATTCGAGCGTCGCTTTGGTAATGTGTTTTCGTCCTGTGTCGCGTGTCAAACCGAAAACCGCACCGCGTGCATACATATCCCAATATGGAGCTCCGAGTCCGGCAAAAGCGGGAACGACATAGACGGAATTTTCGCCCTCAACTTCCAAGGCAAGTTTTTCAGATTCGGATGCGGAAGTGAAGAATTTTAACCCGTCACGCAGCCATTGAACCGCCGCTCCCGCAATAAAAACGCTCCCCTCAAGTGCATAATAAACTTTGTCATCCAATCCCCATGCGATTGTCGTGAGCATTCCGTTTTCTGAATACTGCATTTCTTCGCCCGTATTCATCAACAAAAAACAGCCCGTGCCGTAAGTGTTTTTTGCCATGCCTTTTTCAAAACACGCCTGCCCGAAAAGTGCCGCTTGCTGATCGCCCGCAATTCCCGCAATCGGAATTTTTATACCGTCCAATTCATAATCGCCGAAATGATAGCCGGACGGTTTTACTTCGGGAAGCATTGATTTTGGAATGCTTAATTCTTCCAGCATTTTCTCATCCCATTCGAGATTTTTGATATTGTAAAGCATCGTCCGGGAGGCGTTTGAATAATCGGTGGCATGAACTTTTCCGTCCGTTAAATTCCACAAAAGCCAGGAATCAACTGTGCCGAAAAGTAAGCTACCGCTCTCGGCTCTTTCTCTTGCACCTTCGACATTATCAAGCAGCCATTTAACCTTTGTTCCCGAAAAATATGAATCAACGACCAATCCGGTTACTTTCTTAACATAATCTGCTAAACCTTTTTCTTTAATGTTTTCACAAATCGGTGCGGTGCGTCGGTCTTGCCAGACGATTGCATTATGGATCGGTTTTCCCGTATTTTTATCCCAAATAATAGTTGTTTCGCGTTGGTTGGTGATTCCGATTGCGGCGATCTCTGCGGACGAGATTTTGTTTTTGGAAATGATTTCGGAAAGTGTGTCGAGTTGTGTTTTTAAGATTTCCTGCGGGTTATGCTCAACCCAACCGGATTTCGGAAAAATCTGCTCAAATTCCCGTTGGGCAATATCGAGCAATTCTCCCTGCTCATTAAACAAAACGGTTCGTGAACTCGTTGTTCCCTGATCTAAAGCGATTATGTATTTGTCGGACATATAAAACCTTACTCTTTCTGAGAATTTTGATCTTTGACAACAGCGATGACTGCTGAAATTAATCCCAACGCTGTAACTATTATGCAACGCGGTTAAAATTCGTTTCTAAGGATTTTGAAAAACAAAGTGCCGGGCATAAAACCACGTAATATCATCAATTCTCCGGTTGAACTATTGAGTTTTGCTGGTTTTTTGAATTTATGTTCTTAAATGCTGAATAAATTCTGCCGTAAAACTTATATTGATGATTCAGAATTTTTGCATCCTCCTCATTTGGCTCAATTTTTTGTTTAATCCTGATGGTTAGATTGCAGGCTTCATCAACTGATTTCCAATTTCCTGCACCGACACCGGCGAGCAGTGCCGCACCGTATGCCGCACCTTCTTCGGCTTCGATTGTTTCAACAGCTTGATTGAAAACATCAGCCTGAATTTGCCGCCAGAGTTCCGATTTTGCACCGCCGCCGCCCAGACGGATTGATTCGAGCGGAATTCCTAATTCTTTATAAATTTCCAGGGAATCCCGCAGACTGAAAGCGACTCCTTCTAAAATTGCACGGACGATGTGGGCTTTTGTATGTTTTGCCGAAAGTCCTGTCAGAGTTGCTCTGGCATCGGGGTCAATGTGCGGCGTGCGTTCGCCCATTAAATATGGTGTCCATAAAACGCCGTCCGAACCTGCGGGGATTTCTTCAGCCATTCGGATGAGTTCGTCGAAACTTTCGCCTTTAGCAAAATTATCACGAAACCATTTGAATGAAAGTCCGGCGGCTTGCGTTACGCCTGTAACGTGCCAGTGTTCGGGAATGGCGTGGCAAAGTGTGTGGATACGTCTCTTCAAATCAATCGAAGGTTTATCCGTGACGGCAAAAACTACACCGGAAGTTCCGATGGTTACGCCGACTGCACCAACTTTTGTAAGTCCCATTCCGATTGCTCCGGCAGCATTGTCGCCGGCTCCTGCGACAACCGGAGTTCCTGCTTCTAAGCCTGTTTCCCCGGCACATTTTGCTGTAACTTCGCCCGTAATTTCCTGAGATTCATAAAGTTTGGGCAAGATGCTCGCGTCCATTTCAACAAGCGAAAGCAATTCGCCCGACCATTTTCGGTTTTGCACATCGAGCAGAAGCGTTCCCGAACCGTCGGCGACATCCGTGGCCTTTTCGCCGGTTAAGCATAGGCGGACGTAGTCTTTCGGCAGTAAAACTGTTTTTACTTTATCCCAAATTTCAGGCTCATTTTCTCGCACCCAGAGCATTTTCGGCAAGGTGAAATTTGTCAGAGCGGGATTGCTGACCAGTTCGATAAGTTTTTCTTTCCCGATTTTCTCCGTTAATTCATCACATTGTTTGCCTGTTCGCTGATCGCACCAGATTAATGCAGGTCGCAAAACCTCATCGTTTTCATCAAGCAGAACCGCCCCGTGCATCTGTCCCGAAAGACCGATGGCGGCGATGTTTCCGGCGTTTTTATTTGCTAAAATTTTGCGGATGGCTTCAGCGGATGCACGCCACCAATCCTGCGGGTCTTGTTCCGCCCAACCGATTTCGGGCGTGGCGAAAGGAATATGTTCAACTGTTTCCGATGCGGCGATATTTCCGTTTTCATCAATTAAAACTGCACGCGAACCGCCGGTTCCGACATCTATTCCGAGAAAGTTCATAATTTTTTCAAACTTTTTTAATATTTTTCAGGACTTAGTTGCACTACTGAACAAAAGTATTATAGTATAAATTTCATCTTTAACGAATTCATTCAAACACAAACAGATTTTTGCCCGAAAATTTTTTGGACAATAAGCATTTTCAAACGGTTCTTACTCAAAATTTAGGAGATTTTAACAATATGGCTGACGACAAATTTACTCCAAAACCGGAACATAAATTCAGTTTCGGTTTGTGGACAGTCGGTAATCGCGGTGCTGATCCTTTCGGTACGCAGGTTAGACGGAAACTAAGTCCGGCGGAGATCGTCGAAATGCTGGCTGAAGTCGGAGCGTATGGCGTGAATTTTCACGATAACGATCTTGTTCCAATTGATGCGACCTCGGCTGAGCAAGATCAGATCGTCAAAGATTTTAAGAAGGCTTGCGAAGACAACAATATAAAAGTTCCGATGGCGACAGTCAACCTATTTTACGAACCTGTTTTCCGTGACGGTGCTTTTACGGCGAACGATGCGAAAGTGCGGGCTTATGCCGTTCAGAAAACAATGCGGGCGATGGATTTAGGAGCGGAATTCGGAGCAGAAACATTTGTCTTGTGGGGCGGACGCGAAGGCGTGGAAACTGATGCTTGCCGCGAAACTATGGATGCGATCAAGCGTTTTCGTGAATCGCTCGATTATCTTTGCGAATACAGTAAATCGCAGGGCTACGGCTATAAATTTGCCCTCGAAGCCAAACCTAATGAGCCGCGGGCTGATATTTATTTTCCGACGACGGGAGCGTATCTGGCATTTATTGAAACGCTGGAAAATAAAGAAATGGTCGGCGTAAACCCGGAAGTCGCACACGAACAGATGCCCGGACTAAATATGATGCACGCCGTTGCACAGGCATTTGAAGCCGGAAAACTTTTTCACATTGATCTGAATGACCAATATCCGGGACGTTACGATCAGGATTTGCGTTTCGGTTCGGTTTCGCCAAAGCAATCATTTTGGCTCGTCAAATTTTTGGAAGATAACAATTATGAAGGAATGCGGCATTTCGATGCCCACGCTTACCGCACCGAAGATTATGAAGGCGTAAAAGATTTCGCACGTGGTTGTATGCGAACTTATTTGATCTTCAAAGACAAAGCCGAGCAATGGAATTCACACGAAGAAATCCAGTCAATTTTAGCCGGTATCGAAGAAACAAATAAAAATAACTTGGTTGGAAAGTTCAGCGAAGAAGGTTCAGAAAAACTTCTTTCGATGGAATTTGACCGCGATGAATTGGCTAAACAAGGTTTGCGATACGAAAGATTAGATCAGTTGACGATGGATATTTTGTTTGGTGTTGCATAGGAAATATTTCCCGCAAAGTCGCAAAGGAAGAATAAGATTATGAAAAGTTTAAGAACAGAAAAAGCAAGAATAATTTTATCAATCACGTTGTGTTTGTTGATGGTCGCGTCCGTTTTACCTCTCAATATCAATGCACAGGAGCAGATGGCTTATAAAAATCCGAAACTTTCGATAAATGAACGGGTGGAAGATCTGCTTGGGCGGATGACTCTGGAAGAAAAGGTCGCACAGATGATGAGCCTCTGGATGAAGAAGCCGAATGACAACACCAATGCTCAACCGAAAGACTTGCCGTTTGGCGGAGAATTTTCGGCTGAAATGGCTAAAAAGATTATGCCGAACGGAATGGGACACTTTGCACGGCAGAGAGAATATCGGGATGCGAAGCGTTCAGCGGAATATGCGAATGCGACGCAGAAATGGCTGATCGAAAACACGCGGCTCGGAATCCCGGCGATCTTTCACGATGAGATTCTGCACGGAAATATGGGACAGGGAAGCACCGTTTTTCCGGTGCCTGTTTCGCTCGCTTCGAGTTGGGATACTGATCTTATCAGAAGAGTTTTTACAGTTGCGGCGTTGCAGACGCGGATTCGCGGAACTCAGCACGTTTTGGGTCCAAATATGGATTTGGCACGCGAAGCACGTTGGGGACGCACCGAGGAAACTTACGGCGAAGACCCTTATTTAACCTCGCGTATGATCGTCGCACTCGTTAAAGCGATTCAGGGAAACGCCACTTACGACAATCCAAAAATTGACGGTGAACACGTAATTGCAACCGGAAAACACTTTGCGGCACACGGTCAACCCGAAGGCGGAACAAATACTGCTCCCGTAAATTTATCGGAAAGAATTCTGCGTGAAACTCATTTTGTGCCGTTTGAAGCGGCGGTTAAAGAAGCGAGCCTTTTCAGCATAATGCCTGCATATCACGAGGTTGACGGAATTCCAGTTCACGCAAATAAATGGATGCTGCAAGATGTTTTGCGGGACGAATGGGGATTTAAAGGAAATATCGTGTCCGATTATTATGCGATGGGGCAATTAGTGGAAAATCATCACGTTGCTAAAGATAAAGCCGATGCCGCCAAACAAGCACTCGAAGCAGGTTTGGATATTGAATTGCCTGATCCCGATGTTAATACGACTCTGGTTGAACAGGTCAAAGCGGGAAAAATTCCGATGGCTTTGATAGATAACGCCGTGCGTAAAGTTTTGTATTCCAAGTTTCAGGTCGGACTTTTCGAAAATTCTTATGTTGATGCGGATAAAGCCTTACGTATGACCGATACGAAGCAAGACCGTGAGCTTGCCGCCGAAGCCGCACGCAAATCAATTATTTTATTAAAGAATGAAAATAATACTTTGCCGCTCGATAAAACAAAATTAAAATCCATTGCGGTAATCGGTCCGAATGCGGACAGAGCACATCTCGGCGGTTACACCGATCCGAATCCGCCGCGTTCCGTCAGTCTTTTAGAAGGTGTCAAAAACAAGGTCGGGAATTCAGTTAAAGTAAATTATGCTAAAGGCGTGATAATTACAAAGGAAGGCGGAAACTGGTTTGGTGATACGGCGACTTTGAATGATGAAGCAAGCGACAGAAAATTGATCGCCGAAGCGGTCGAAGCTGCGAAAAATTCCGATGCCGTAATTTTATCAATCGGCGGAAATGAAGATACGAACAAAGAAGGTTGGGCGGATAATCATCTCGGCGACCGTGATTCGCTTGATTTAGTCGGGCGGCAGAACGAACTCGTTAAAGCGATTTTAGCAACCGGAAAACCGACGATTGTTTTCTTGACGAACAGCGGACCGCTGGCAATAAATTATGTGGCGGAGAATGTTCCGGCAATTCTTGAAGGCTTTTATTTAGGCGAAGAAACAGGAACAGCAGCGGCGGATGTTTTGTTTGGAGATTACAATCCGGGCGGAAAATTACCCGTTTCATTTCCGCGTTCGGTCGGACAATTGCCGATCTATTACAACAGCAAACCGACGGCAAAACGCGGATATTTATTCTCAACCACCGAACCGCTCTATCAATTTGGATACGGTTTGAGTTACACTACTTTCGCATATTCAAATCTGAGAATCGCTAAATCGAAAATCAAAAATAATGAATCAACGAAGGTACTGGTTGATGTCAAAAATACGGGCAGCAGAAAAGGCGATGAAGTTGCACAGATGTATATCCGCGATGAAGTTAGTTCCGTTACAAGACCGATCAAGGAATTGAAAGGTTTTGAGAGAATTACTCTGAATCCGGGCGAAACCAAAACGGTAACTTTTGATATAACACCGGCGAAACTGCAATTTTATAATCGTCAGATGAAAAGAGTTGTCGAACCGGGAATATTTGATATTATGGTCGGTGGAAATTCTAAGGATTTGATCAATACGAAACTCGAAGTCGTTGAATAAACGGCAGGCAGAATCCAATAAATTTACAAGTCAGCAGGAGCAAAAAAACTTATGTTAAAAGCGAAAAATATTATTTATTTATTTTTAATTTCGGCTTTGTTATTAGCCGGAGCGTGTGTCAAAGCCCCGAATGAGCAAGGAAATGCTCCGAATGCGGGCGGCAAAGACGATGGCAAAGTTAAGATCGGTTTTTCAATGGCGACTTTGAAGGAAGAGCGTTGGCAGAAAGACAAAGCGGCGTTTGAAGCACACTGCAAAAAAATGAACGTCGAATGCGTCATCACGGTTGCAAATGCAGATGCTCAACAGCAGGCGAATGATGTTGATAATCTTCTGACACAGGGCGTTGATGTTTTGGTAATTGCTCCGCACGATTCGACGCAGGCGGCTTCGATGGTCGATAAAGCGAAGGCTCAAAATGTTCCGGTTATCAGTTATGACCGACTTATAAATTCCGACAAAATTGATCTATATATTTCGCATCAAGTTCCGGTCATCGGTCAAAAAATGGCGGAATATGCTCTGCAAAAAGTTCCGAAAGGAAATTATGTAATGGTTTACGGTGCATCAACCGACAACAACGGACTGATCCTGAAGCAAGAACAAAATAAAATTTTGAAACCGGCGGTTGATCGCGGCGACATAAAAATTGTTGCTGAACAGCACGCCAAAGATTGGAAGGCGGATGAGGCTTTGAAAATTGTTGAAAACGCTTTGACGCAAAATGCCGATAAAGTTGATGCGGTCATCGCTTCAAATGATGGAACGGCGGGCGGTGCGATCTCGGCACTTGAAACAAAAGGTTTAGCCGGAAAAGTTCTCGTTACCGGACAGGATGCGGAAAAAGCGGCACTCCAACGCATTGCCGAAGGCACGCAAACAATGACGGTTTACAAACCGATTGAGCCGCTTGCTCAAGGTGCGGTCGAAGCGGCGATAAAAATTGCCAAAGGCGAAAAATTCGACTCCGAACCATTCAAAAGCGAAACAATGACCAAAGAAATTCCGGCAATCCTTTTGGAAGTTATTGTAGTTGATAAAGATAATTTGCAGGACACAGTAATTAAAGACGGTTGGATAACTTTTGATGAAGTTTACACAAATGTTCCGGCAGATAAAAGACCCGGGAAAAAATAGTTCAGCGAGTTGCGGGAAGTTGCAGAGTTACGGAGTTATCTAAATCAAAACTCCGCAACTTCCCGCAACTTCCTGTAACTTAAAAACTTATGAATCCTATATTAGAAATGAAAAACATCACCAAAGAATTTCCGGGTGTAAAAGCCCTGGATGATGTTAATTTGGATTTGTTCGAGGGTGAATTTCATTCGCTTGTCGGGGAAAACGGAGCGGGAAAATCTACTTTGATGAAGGTGCTTTCGGGCGTTTATCCGTATGGAACTTACGAGGGCGAAATTCGCGTCAATGGCGAGGAAAAACGCTTTACGACGATCCGCGAGGCGGAAGTAGCGGGGATTGCCATTATCTTTCAGGAGCTGTCCTTAGTTAAAGAACTAACCGTCGGCGAAAACATTTTTCTCGGACGTGAACCCGCAAAATTCGGTATTATCAATTGGACTGAAATCTACCAAAAATCTTCCAAACTCCTTAAAGAATTAAATCTCAAAATCAATCCGAAAACCGAAGTCGGCAGTCTTGGCATCGGGCAACAGCAGCTTGTCGAGATCGCCAAAGCACTTTCACAAAATGCGAAGATTCTCGTTCTTGATGAACCGACAGCGGCACTGACGGAATCGGAAGTTGAAATACTTTTTGAGATCGTCAGAGATTTGAAGAAACGCGGTGTCGGGATGATCTATATTTCGCATAAATTGGATGAAGTTTTTGCAATGAGCGACCGCATCACGGTTTTGCGTGACGGACAGACGGTTGCGACTGAAAATGCTCTCGCACTTGATAAAGACAAGGTTATCTCCCTGATGGTCGGGCGTGATGTCGGCGATATTTTTCCCGAATCAACTCACGATTTCGGCGAGGTTGTTTTGGAAGCAAAAAATATAAGTGCTTTCGATCCTGATGTTTCTACCAAAAAATTAGTTGACGATGTTTCCTTTGAAGTCCGTGAAGGTGAAGTTTTGGGAATTGCGGGATTGATGGGAGCGGGCAGAAGCGAACTTCTTTCGGCGATTTTCGGGGCGTGGCGTGGAAATCATTCGGGTGAGGTTTTAGTGGACGGCAAAAGTGTTTCGATAAATTCGCCGGGTGATGCGATCAAAAACGGTATCGGTTTTGTAACCGAAGACCGCAAGCGTTACGGTTTGATTTTGGATCAGACAATTATGGATAACTCGACGCTGGCAGGATTAAAACAGATTTCAGGTAAGTTTTTAATAAACCGTTCAAAAGAAGTAGTCGCTACCAAAGATGCGATGGAAACTTTGAATGTAAAAGCAAATTCGCCGATGACCGTCACGGGAACGCTTTCGGGCGGAAATCAGCAAAAGGTCGTGCTTGGAAAATGGCTTTTGACGAAGCCGAAAGTTTTGTTTCTTGACGAACCGACTCGCGGCATTGATGTCGGAGCAAAACAGGAAATCTACGCCGAGATCAATGAACTTGCAAAACAAGGTCTGGCAATCGTGATGGTCTCTTCGGAACTGCCCGAAGTTCTGGGTTTGTCCGACAGAATTTTGGTTTTACACGAAGGACATCTGACGGGCGAATTCTCAAAGGTTGAAGCTACACCCGAAAAAGTTATGGCGGCGGCGACCGGAACAATTTAGAAGATAAATTTATTGAATAATTTGGCGGAAATAAACTTATGGCAGAAGATGTTAAATCAAGCAAATTTAATTTGAAGACAAGTTCGCTTCGGGCTTATACGATGCTGGTTGCGTTGGTTGTTATCTGGTTTTTCTTTCACTGGCAGACGGGTTCGATATTTTTGACACCGCGAAATCTTTCAAACCTGATGCTGCAAACGAGCGTCACGGGAATTATTGCCGTCGGGATGCTGATGGTAATAATCTCAGGCAATATTGATTTGTCGGTCGGTTCATTACTTGCCCTGGCAGGCGGAATTGCGGCAATTTGTTTGACGAAATTGGGTTTTGGGTTAGTTCCTTCAGTCTTAGCGGCGATTGCCGTCGGGGTTGCCGTCGGATTATTTCAGGGAGCTTTGACGGCTTACGGAAATATTCCTTCATTTATTGTAACTCTGGGAGGTTTGCTTGCGTGGCGTGGGGCGATCAAAGGTATCTCGCAAAGCGAAACGATACCGATTAGTGATGATAGTTTTAAAGCTATCGGACAGCAATATATTGATCCGAGCATCGGTTGGATTTTAGCCGCCGTCGCAATACTGGCTGTGCTTTATTTTGCTTTTCAAAATGCCAAGGCTCAAAAAGAATACGGAGTCGGCGACGGAAATTTAGGCAAGGAACTGATCGGTGCGATTGCTCCGATTGCCGGTATCGTTATTTTTATATTCGTGATGAATTCTTATGCGGGAATTCCGATTCCCGTGATGATATTTCTGGCAATCGCTTTGATCGGATTTTTCATTACCAACAACACGACATTCGGGCGATACATTTATGCTATCGGCGGAAACGCAGATGCGGCGAGGCTTTCGGGAATCAATAATAAAAAGGTTGTGCTGAAAGTTTTTGCAATACTCGGAGCATTTACGGGAATTGCCGCCGTAATTTACACCGCACGGGTTGCCAGCGGCACGCCTGATGCGGGAACTTTGCTTGAACTTGATGCAATTGCCGCTTGTGTAATCGGCGGAACTTCACTGATGGGCGGACGCGGAACGGTTTTCGGAGCGTGTCTCGGAGCTTTGATTATGGCGAGCCTTGATAACGGAATGTCGCTTCTAAATTATGCCGATTATACGCAGGAATTGATCAAAGGTTCGATTCTGGTTGCGGCTGTCGGAATTGATATGATCGGACAGAAATCTTAAATTTACAGATGTTTTTCAACAGCAGTTTTTTAAAATATCTTTTTAGTGAAAAAGGATAATTGTGAAACGAATTGATCTTAAAAAAACAAATGTTGCCCGTTCAAATACGGTGCGGGATATAAATCGCCGAATTGTATTGAATTATGTGCGTGAAAATGCTCCGATCTCACGTTCGGACATCGCCAAAATAACTGCTCTCCAACGCTCGACGGTTTCTTTGATCGTACAGGAACTCAAGGATTTTGGGCTGATTAATGAAATTGAAGGCGAATCAAGCGGCGGACGTCCACCTGTTCTTCTCAAACTTAAAACATTAAAACCCGTGGCTTTGGGAATTGCGGTAATGACGGATAAAACCAAAATCGTAACGGGCGATCTGTCGGGCAGAATTATTGATAGAGAAGAGTTTCAAACTGATCCCGATGTCGAAATCACTTTTGCCAATATCATTGAGTGTTCAAAAAAAATAATTAAGAAAAATGGCGGCAGCATTGAGGGCATCGGGATCAGCGTCCCCGGAGTGGTTGACGTTGATAAAAATTTTGCTTTTTTTGTCCCGCATTTTAGCTGGAGTGATATTGAGATCGGTAAAATACTCGAAGATGCTTTAGGTTTGCCTGTTAAAGCAGACAATGACGCAAATGCCGTGGCACAAGCTGAATTGTGGTTTGGACAGCAATCCGAGATAGATGAAAACCGGGATTTTATAACGATTCTCGTCAAAGAAGGAATCGGAACCGGAATAGTTTTTGGCGGACAGGTTTATCAGGGGAAAAACGGCACGGCAGGTGAATTCGGACATATGACCATCGGACAGGGAGCTCCCGTAACCTGTGCGACGGGAAGCCGTGAATGCTGGGAGGCTTTTGCTTCAAACCGTGCTGCTTTGGCAAGATATGCAAAAAATTCCGGCAACGGTTCAAACCTAACTATCGAACAACTGATAAATCTGGCACTTCAAGGCAACAAAAATGCTCAAAAGGCGATTAAGGAAACGGCGAATTATCTGGGAATCGGAATCGCCAACATAATTCAGGCAATGGGACCCGAATCAATTATCATAGCGGGAACTATTACAAAAGCCTGGGATTTGATTCAGGAAGATTTAAGAGCGGCAATAGAGAATTGTATTTGCAGGGAATATCATTTAACAAATCTGATCTGTTCAAAATTTGGTGAAGATGAAAGTTCGATGGGAGCATTAACTCTGTTTTTAGCTTCAAAGTTTGCGACGATTACTTTGAACTGAGTTTTTTTGAAAGGTAATTGCAAATTCACTTGCAAAATTTTTCTTAAATACTGTGAGAATATCGCACACATCAAATTTTGCAAGTATTTTGTCCAAAAATTTCTTGACATTGTAACAAAGTTGTAATACCTTTTGTAAGGTCATACAACAAAGTAATAAATAATATTTTTTAACTCAACTCAATTTAGTTGACAACACCGCCATTTTTATTCTGACTTTTGCCGGGATATACAACAAAGTTGGAATTCTCATTGTTAGTCAGTTAAAATGGTAATCGGAAGAAGGATAAACGCTTCTAGATATATAATCAGAAGGCTTAAAATAAATTTTAAGCAAGGTGTTTTTTTTTATAAAATGCCGAAAATAATTGCAATCAATAAACTAAATATTTTTCAATTCAAAGACATTCGGAGGATTTTATGAATAAATTACACCCTTTTCAAAATAAATCTTTTCACAAAGTTAAACCAAGTGAAATTTTTAAGTTGGGAACAGGAACAGCGTTGACGATTTTATGTTGTCTGATTCTTCTGCCGACATTCGCTTCTGCACAGTCGGATACGACAGGTAGAATTTCAGGTAATATAGTTGATCCGAGCGGCGGGGCAGTTCCTGACGCATCGGTAACACTTACGCGGGCTGTAACGGGTTTTACTCGAACGGCTAAGACAAGCAATGATGGAAATTACACTTTCAATAATGTTCCAATCGGAACATATCGTCTGACTGTCAACCGTGAAGGTTTTAAGGCAACAAGTGTTGAAAATGTAATCGTCAATGTAGCTAATGTTACCAGTCAGAATGTAACTTTAGAAATCGGTGCGGTTACGGAAACGGTTGAAATTACGGCAGACGCAGTTCAGGTTCAAACACAAACTGGTGCGGTTGGTGAAATCGTTACCGGTGAGCAGGTTCGTGAGCTTCCGCTTAACGGGCGTAGTTTTGTTCAACTTACAACACTTCAACCCGGTGTTTCCCAAGCAAATAATTTTGATAGCAAAAGTAAAGGTTTGTTCGGTGGAGTTGATTTCTCCGTTAACGGAAACTCGGCTCAAAGTAATTTATTTCTGACTGATGGTGCTAATAACAACGACACGGGATCAAACCGTACGATTCTGTTATTTCCTTCGATTGAAGCAATTGCTGAATTCAAATCGCTCCGTAACAGCTACGGTCCTGAATTTGGTCAGGCAGCCGGAGCTGTCATCTCGCTTGTAACTCGCGGCGGAAGTAATGAATTTCACGGAAGTTTATTTTATTTTGGTAGAAATGATGTGTTAAATTCTGCGGATTATTTTGCTAATTTGAACGGCTCGGGCAGGAATAAATTACGTCGGCACGATTATGGCGGCTCTTTAGGCGGACCAATTGTCAAAGACCGTGCATTTTTCTTTTTCTCGCAGGAATGGAATGATGAAATTCGTGGGCAATCCCGCTTCGGAAGCGTTCCGACTTTGTTAGAACGTCAAGGAAATTTCAGCCAACCGAGAATTGCTCCAAATGGGCAACGCTGTTCTCCCGATCCGATTCAGAATCCGAGCCATCCCGGGTTTGCAACACAAATAATCCCGCAGACAAATTTGAGTCAGGCAGGATTATTAGTAGTTCAGTTATTGCCGGAGCCGAATGTAGCTAATCCTTCCAATTGCAACAACTGGGCTCAGTCAGCAAATTCACCGATTAATTTTCGTGAATCAAATATTCGGATAGATGCCAATATAAACAGCAATAACAAAATTTTCGGGCGTTACACCAGAGATGATTGGTCAAATGGTTTTCCGATTTTGACGGGTAACTTGTGGGGCGATGATGCTTTTCCAACCGTCGAGAGCAGTTGGGCACAACCATCGCAGCAGGCGGCTTTTAAATTAACTACAACACTCGGCTCAACCGCTATCAACGAAGTTCAATTTTCTTATTCAGCTAATCGTATAAATGTGAGTCCCGGGGCAGGAGGAGATCTAAATTCTCAAATCAATACGGCTATTCCGGGCTTCTTCCCGGATTCAGTTAAAGTAAATGGATTAGATCGTCCGCATCCGGTTTTCTGGGGCGGCATCGCTCCTTTTTATTCCAGTTCGGGTTCAGACCTGTGGACGCAGACACCTTTTAAAAATTCGCTCGATATTTATTCAATCAGAGATGATTTTTCAAAGGTTATGGGAAACCACACTTTCAAAATGGGTGGTTTGTTTGATGCTGCTGCTAAAGATGAGGATTCAGGTCCGCAAAACGAAACTGTCCATTTCTTCGGACCGGCTTCGTGTTGCGGAGCAGGCGGCGGCAACCACTCAGGAAACTGGGGTAACGGAATGCTGCAGGACCTTCTGACCGATAATACGTTTTTCGGTTTTGACGAAGCCAACACAATGCCGGTTGGTCAAAATAGATATAATAATCTCGAATTCTACTTTGGTGATACTTGGAAAGTCAGACCAAATCTGACTTTAGAATTGGGTGCAAGATATTCCTTGTTATTCGAACCAACTGATGCACGAGATTTTATTAGTGGATTTCTACCGTCTGCTTATGATCCATCAAGACCTGCAACTGATCCGTGTAATGGGTTGGTAGTTCCGAAAGGAACAAATCCTTGTGCGGGAATTCCCGGTGCCAGCACCCCGGTTGAATTTTCCAATCGTTCACTACGTAAAAACAGTTATTTCAACTTAGCTCCTCGTTTGGGTATCGCTTGGGATGTATTCTCTAATGGCAAAACTGCCATCAGAGCAGGCTTTGGACAATTTTACCTGCGGGAACGAACCAGTCCGTATTTTGCTTCATTAACGACAAACTCACCGTTTGCAACATTTATTAGCGGTGAAAGATTATTAAACAGAACGCAATTTGCCGGTCTGCCTGCTGCATCAAATGGTTCACCGCGATCCGGATTAAGTCCCGAAGCGGAAACACCGTATTCATTGCAGTTCAATTTTTCGGTAGGTCAGCAATTATGGAAAGATACTGTTGTAGAGGTCGGTTATGTAGGTAATCGTGCCAGAAGACAGCTCACCCATAATGATGTCAACCAAGTCCTTGCATCGAATCGTTTGCAGGCGGCATTTGCTGCGAATGGCAATGCTGTAAATGCTCTGCGTCCATATAGTAATTATGGTTCGATATATCAGTTTGAGCGAAACGGTAGAGCCGATTATGATTCATTACAGGTCTTATTCAGAACCAGATTTACATCAAAATCATAGCTGCAGATGGCTTACACTTTATCTAAATCAAGGGCTGATTTCGGTTTGAACGATTCAAGCGGCGGAAGCAGTAACTTTGCAGTTTTGGATAGGAATAATCGAGGTTTGGATTTTGCGGAATCAGACATTAATCGTCCGCATATCTTTGTTGCCAATATGATTTATAATCTGCCGACGTTTAAGGATAATAATCCCGTCGTTAGAACTCTTCTCGGCGGTTGGGAATTTGCAACAATTGTCCGGTTGACGAGCGGAACTTCTTTGACACCGAATCTGAATGCAACCGGTATTTCAAACTTCAATCCGGCAGACCCGTTTAATGTCAATTCATTCTCAGGCGGGATTACAGGTTTTGGAACGGGCGTTGCCAATCAAAGACCTATACGAGTCGAAGGCGTGCCATGTAGCCTTGATGGTTCTAAGAGAGGGTTTATAAACCCCGCCGCATTTACGTTGATCGGATATAAAATCGGTGAAACTGTTCCGGGTAAAACGACTTGCGAAGGACCTGTTACGAAGAATGTAGATATGTCCATCTACAAAAACTTTTCACCTTCTTGGTTGACCAGCAGTTTCTTCGGGGAAGCAGCAAGAATTCAATTCCGTTTGGAATTTTTCAATGCTTTCAATACTCCTCAATTTGGAGGGGGACTTCCGGTAACTTACTATAGCGGTCAGGTCAGATGTGGAAATGCTATTTGTAGTCCAACTAATAATACAATTACAGCAGTTCAACAAGCAGACGGCACGTTTGGAACTAATGCAAGAACAAATAATTTTGGAGTTGCCAATTCTACCGCAGGAGGACGCGAAATCCAATACGCTTTGAAGTTCTACTTCTAAGTAAAATTAGGTAGTTATAGGCAAGAAGATATTTGCTTTGCGGCATCTGTTTTCTTGCCTTTTTTGTTTTGTGATATAATTTGTTTCACACCTGTTTAATTACTTTAAGAGGAGATTTTTTACCGTTATGACCGTAAGAATAGTATTTTTAATCTTATGTTTATTCTCCTCAAATACTTTTGCTCAGAAAACGAATTCGCAGAAAATCAGTCAGGATTCGTCTGTTTCAAAGATTCCATCTTCAGATGAATTACTCAAACATTTAAGTGCCGCTGAATCTCATCAAATATCGGGAGATTTAGTTAATGCCGCCATTGAAAACCGTGCGGTTCTCGGCATTGCACTTGAAAGATTTGGAAATATCGCAATCGAAGAAGGAAAATACACCGACGCGGTAAAATATATTGCGGAATCCTTAAAATTCGCCGATACCGCACCCAACCGGACACTTTTGGCGATTGCCTATTTGCGGCAAAATCTATTTGACAAAGCATTAACCGAGGCTCAAACCGCCGTTTCGATTAATCCCGCTCACATCGGTTCACATTATATTCTCGGTAACATTTACTACAATAAAGAAGATTACCAGTCAGCACTTCCTGAACTCGAAAAAGTGTTTGAGGCTGCACCTGATTTTGAGATAGCACGAGCTTTGGGCTTAACGTATCTAAACTTAAAACAGATCGAACGTGCCAGAATTCACTTTGAGAAAATGCAGACTTCGGCGGGAAAGGAAAATGCTGACTTAAATATCCTATTCGCTAAATTTTTTGAAAGAACAAATTATCCTGACGATGCCGAACGCGAATTAAGAAAAGCGTTAGCCATTGATCCGAACAAACCCAAAATAAATTTTTATCTGGGTTATTTGCTTTTGCAGAACGGCGGAAGCGAAAGATTAGCAGAAGCCGGTTCAGCATTTGAAAAAGAGCTGCGAATTAATCCGAAAGACTTTTACTCATTATTTTTTTCAGGCGTAGTTTATTCATCTCAAAACGACCATCAAAAAGCGATTTCGTATTTAAAGGTCGGCGGCAATAATTTTAAGTTTGTGCAGGGAACGGAAATCATCGCCGAACCCGGAAAACCGACAAACACAACGCCGACAAATATGGATCGTGAAGTAAACATCAAAGCGGCGGTTGATGCAGCAAAAAATGCGGATGTCGTTGTGCTCTGTCTTGGCGAAGGTTCTTACACGGAAACGCCGGGAAACATAACCGACTTAACTCTGCCCGAAACGCAGGTAAAATTTGCCGAAGCGATTATAGCGACAGGCAAGCCGGTTATTGCCGTAATGGTTGAGGGAAGACCGCGTATTATCAATCAAATCGCTGACCGTCTGCCGGGAATTTTACTTGCAATGAATCCGGGAAATGAAGGCGGTTTGGCTGTGGCGGATGTTCTTTTCGGCGATTACAATCCGAATGGAAAACTCAATTTCACCTATCCGCGAACCCCGAACAGTCATCTCAACTACAATCATAAAGTGTTTGAAGTTGAAGAAACAGAGTTTGGAAATCTTGCATTCAAACCGCAGTTTCCATTCGGACACGGGATGAGTTACACGAGTTTTCAATACAGCGATCTGAAACTTAATAAAGAAAATATTTCGATGAACGACGAAATTACCGCAAGCGTTACGGTGAAAAATACGGGACGGCGTGCTGGCAAAGAAACGGTAATTGTTTATGTGCGGGATGAAGTGGCGACGCTTTCGCCCGATGGAAAGCGAGTCAGGCGTTTTGCAAAAATCCGGCTCGAACCGGGTGAGAGCAAAACACTTTCATTCACGATGAACAAAGATGATCTTTCATTTATCGGAATGGACAATAAACCGTTGGTCGAAGCGGGTGAATTTACGGTTATGATCGGCGAAATGAGCAAGAAATTTATGCTCAAATAATATTTCGCCAAAAAAATTCGTGAGCAGAGATTAATTCGGTTCCAAATAAAATCAGTTGTTCAAACCTCCTGATTTTACGATAATCTGCTCACGAATGCTTTTCATATCAGTATAGCGAACGCGGGTGAGCAGGTCTAATAAAACCCGAGTTGAGTGTAAATAAAGTTACTCACTCACGTTCGCTATATTGATTAAAAATGACAAATTCACAATGAAAAAAATAATCTTAATCTCATTTTTATTAGTTTTCGGCATTCAATTTTCAAATGCTCAGACGATCGCACAAAATCGTGCGGAAAAAATGGGTTTGGGAATGAATTTGTCCTATCTTGACAATTATTGGCTCGGCTCAAAGGAGAAGAATTTTGCCGATTTTGCAAAGTCAGAAGATGTTGCTAAACGGGAGAAAATGTTTTCCGATATTAAAAAAGCAGGATTTTCAACCGTGCGGATTCCGGTAAATTTCGGGGCGTGGGCGAGTTTGGAAAAAACTTACAAATGGAATGAAAATAACGGCTTGGAATTTGCGGATAAGTTCGTTAAATGGGCGTTGGACAATGATTTGAACGCGGTGATTGATTTGCATCACGTCGAATTTGACGGCTCGGTAAAGGATGCGGCGGCGACTGAAAGAATTGTCTGGCTTTGGTCGGAAATTGCAAAGCGTTATAAAAATACGAATCCCGAAAAAGTATTTTTTGAAATCAGAAATGAACCGCACAATATCGAGGCAAATGTCTGGCGTGAGCAAGCAGAGAAAATTATCAGAACAATTCGCTCGATTGCTCCGAAACATACTTTGATTGTTGGCTTTCACGATTGGAATTCCCGAAAAGCTCTGGTTGATTCCAAACCTTTTGATGAAGAAAATATAATTTACACATTTCATTATTACGATCCGTTTATTTTCACGCATCAGGGAGCAACCTGGGCGGGTGAAGGTTTGCCGGAATTAAGCGGCGTGGAATTTCCGTATTCCAAAAAAATCAAAGTTCCCCAAACTGCCAAAGGAAAATGGGTTGAAGACCAAATAAAAACATATAAAAAAGATTCTGACGGACAAAAAATGTTTGCCGATTTAAAAGCCGCTAAAGATTGGTCGCTGAAGAACAGTGTGCCGATATTTCTGGGTGAATTCGGCTCTTTTACGAAATTTGCATCCGAAGAATCGCGTTGCCGACACGCTAAGGTTATTTATAATTCTCTGGGAAAACTCGATATTCCAAGTGCCTGGTGGGAATGGGATGGCGGCTTTAATATGTTTGAGAAGGGGACGAATAAAATTTCCAAATATATGCAGGATGCGGTAGATTCTTATAAAAAAGCGAAAACTGACAACTAATATTGTCCATCAAAAATTATGAAAAATAGTTTCGTTAAAGTTTCGATATTACTTTGGTTGTTAATCTCAGTTTGCCTTTTTTCTTCGGCAAATTCACAAAACATCGATTCAAAAACACACGATTTGATGCCCGTTCCGGCGAATGTGATTTGGAAAGACGGCAGATTAAATTTAACGAAAGATTTCAAAGTTGCATTAAAAGGTCAGACGGATGAGCGTCTGAAAAATTACATATTCCGTGTAATGCGAAGGCTCGAAGGTCGAACCGTGATGTCATTTGCTCGTGAATTTTCAAGCGATGCCAGCAATGCACAGCTTTTGATTGAAACAAAATCAACCTTACCAAAAATTCCGCAGCTCGGAATTGATGAATCTTATAAACTCGAGATAAATAACAATCAAGTAAAATTGACTGCCGACACAACCGTCGGTGCAATGCGTGGACTTGAAACATTTTTGCAGTTGCTGGAGGGCGACAAAGATGGCTTTTATTTTCCGGCGGTTTCGATTGATGACAAGCCGCGTTTTCCATGGCGAGGTTTGATGATTGATTCAGCTAGACATTTTATGCCGTTGGAAGTTTTGAAACGAAATATTGATGGAATGGCGTCGGTTAAATTAAATGTTCTGCATTGGCATTTAACCGAAGATCAGGGTTTTCGTGTCGAAACTAAGAAGTTTCCGAAACTCTACCAAATGGGTTCGGACGGAAATTTCTACACGCAGGAAGAAATCAAAGAAATCATAAATTATGCGGCAGACAGAGGAATTCGCGTGATGCCGGAATTTGATATGCCCGGACATGCGACGGCTTGGCTCGTCGGACACCCCGAACTTGGCAGTCTTCCGGGACCTTATAAAATTGAACGAAATCCGGGAATCTTTGATCCGACGCTTAATCCGATAAAAGAAAAAACTTATAAATTTCTTGATGTTTTCCTGACTGAAATGGCGGAACTTTTTCCAGATAAATATCTGCACATCGGCGGCGATGAAAATGAAGGCAAACAATGGGATGCAAATCAGGAAATCCAAGCCTTTAAGAAGGAAAAAGGCTTCAAAACAAATCACGATCTCCAAAATTATTTTAATAAAAAGATTCTCAAAACTTTACAGAAAAACAACAAAATAATGATGGGTTGGGACGAGATCTTTGTTCCCGACTTACCAAAAGATGTTGTGATTCATTCGTGGCGTGGACAAAAATCACTCGCCGAAGCCGCCGGCAAAGGTTATACGGGAGTGCTTTCAAATGGTTATTACATAGACCTGATGCAGCCCGCGTCCGAACATTACCTCGTTGATCCGATTCCCGCAGACACGCAACTTTCGGCAGAAGAACAAAAAAGAGTTCTCGGCGGCGAAGCGACGATGTGGAGCGAATGGGTTTCGCCGGAAACAATTGATTCAAGAATCTGGTCGCGTATGCCCGCGATTGCCGAAAGACTTTGGTCGCCGCAAAATGTCCGCGATGTTGACAATATGTATCGCCGTCTGGAAATCATCAAAATTCAACTTGAAGAACTTGGACTTACACATAATCGAAACCAAGAAGTTTTATTGCGAAGACTTGTCGGCGGACGCGATATTTCGGCGTTGCAGACTTTAGTTGATGTAATTGAACCGGTCAAAATATATCAGCGTTATCAACAACGAAAACAAACGATGCTCGACCCGCTGACGGGTTTGATTGATGCGGCTTTGCCTGATGCAAGAGGAGCAAGAGAATTCAATAAAACAGTTGAGAAAATGTTGGCGAATAAAGATTCGGCGGATTTGGAAATGTTGAAACAGACATTTACAAAATGGCGAAATGCGGGAACGGAACTCGCTCCCGTTATTCAAAGTTCGCCCGGTTTGCACGAAGCAAAACAGCTTGCGAAAGATTTACACACGTTAGGCGAGATCGGTTTGGAAACTGTTTCTTATCTGGAAAAAAGCGTAAAACCAGCGGATGAATGGCGTGATGTAAGCCTAAAAAAACTCGATGAGATCAAAAAGCCGAAAGCCGCTTTGGAATTTGTTGTAGTTGAAAATATGAAAAAATTGGTAGAAACGACTTATGGAAATAATGGTTCTGATTAGTTGAGAAAATCAGGTCGCTACCGTTTACTGTTCTGATTTATTGAGGAAAATAAATGTCTGCTGAAATTAAAAAAGATCGTCTTGTTTCATTGGATGTTTTTCGCGGAATGACCATCGCGGGAATGGTTTTGGTCAATAATCCGGGAACTTGGAGCGAAATATATTCGCCGCTCAAACACGCCGAATGGCACGGCATCACGCCGACGGATTTCATTTTTCCTTTCTTTCTTTTTATCGTCGGTGTGGCAATTTCATTGGCTCTTGGAAAAAGAATCGAGAGCAAGATCACCAAAGATGTTTATTTGAAAATTCTTCGTCGTTCGGCAGTTATTTTTCTTTTGGGATTATTTCTCGCTGCATTTCCATTTTTTGAATTTTCAACTTTAAGAATTCCCGGCGTTTTGCAGCGAATCGCGGTTTGTTATCTGATTGCGTCGCTTATTTTTCTGCACACGAATTGGAAACAGCAAGCAATAATCGGTGTCGTTTTGCTTTTTGTTTATTGGCTTTTGATGACGGCGTTTGCTGTTCCGAATTGTGAAATTACGAGTATCAGCGACAAGGTTTGTAATCTGTCGGCGTATCTCGACCGCGTAATTTTAACGAAAGCACATATCTGGAAACAGTCAAAAGTATTTGATCCCGAAGGAATTCTCTCGACGCTTCCGGCAATTGTTACAACACTTTCAGGAGTTTTGACAGGAACTTGGCTAAAGACAAAACGCGAAGATTCCGAAAAGGTCAACGGAATTTTCTTTTTTGGCATAGTCTTGTGTGCAGTTGGTTGGTATTGGAATTTGTTTTTCCCGTTCAATAAATCGCTCTGGACGAGTTCTTATGTTATTTACACTTCCAGTTTGGCTTTGTGTTTCTTGGGTTTTTGCTACTGGCTGATTGATATAAAAGGCTACAAAAAATGGACAAAACCTTTTGTGATTTTTGGTGTCAACGCACTCGCTTTGTTCGTCGGTTCGGGCATTATGGCGAAATGTATGTATCTGATAAAAGTCGGTGAGAACACTCTGCAAGGTTGGATTTTCGACAATATATTTTTGCAGATAGCTTCGCCGATCAATGCTTCTCTGCTTTATGCGGTTTCGTTTATTTTATTTTGGTTGTTCTTAATGTGGCTTTTGTATCGAAAGAACATTTATATAAAGGTTTGATTAACAAATACTATGAAAAAATGCTTACTGAAAACTCAATTTTCCGTTTTAACAGTTTTGCTGATAATTCTGTTTGGCTCGGCTATTAACGGACAAATAAAAGATAGAAAATTAACATTTAGCGACGAGTTTAACAGTTCGAAAAATTCGTCTGTTGATAAAACTAAATGGACGGCGGAGATCGGCGGCGAAGGTTGGGGAAATAAAGAACTTCAATATTATACGAATTCAACCGAAAATGCGTATCACGACGGTAACGGCTCGCTTGTTATTAAAGTTTTGGAAAAAGATTTGCCCGAAGAAAGTTTCAAATGCTGGTATGGGAAATGCAAATATACATCGGCACGTCTTATTACAAAGAAGAAATTCGAGCAAAAATACGGACGTTTTGAAGCCCGCATCAAGATTCCGAAAGGTCAGGGAATGTGGTCGGCATTTTGGATGTTGGGCGATAATATTGACAAAGTTGGTTGGGCAAAATGCGGCGAAATAGACATTATGGAAAACATCGGACGCGAACCGAAAACCGTTCACGGCACAATTCACGGTCCGGGTTATGAAGGAGCGAAAGGAATCGGTTCGCCTTATAAATTGTCTGAAGATTCTGTGTTCGCAGATGATTTTCACATTTATGCCGTTGAATGGAAAGAGAAAAAAATCGAGTTTTTTGTTGATGAAAAACTCTATCAAACGCTTACGCCGAAGAATTTACCGAAGGGCGAAAAATGGGTTTATGACCATCCGTTTTTTCTGCTTTTAAATTTGGCAATCGGTGGAGAATGGGGAGGAAACCCCGACAAAACAACCATTTTTCCGCAGGAAATGTTGGTTGATTATGTTCGTGTCTATGAGGAAAAATAACAATGAAGATCTTTTGTTTAATCTTATTTTTGAGTTTTTGTTCGGTATTAAATGTTAGTGCCAAGTCATTTGATTCGCTGACCCAAATTCCGCTCAATGACGGTTGGCAATTTCGTGAAGTTAATAAAATGAAATGGAACAAGGCAAATGTTCCCGGTGTTGTACATACGGATCTGCTCGAAAACAACCTAATCGAAGACCCGTTTTACCGCGACAATGAGAAAAATCTGCAATGGATCGGCAAAACCGATTGGGAATATCAGATGACATTTCAAATTTCGGCGGAAATGCTCAAACGCGAAAATCTTGAAATTCTGTTTGAAGGTCTCGATACTTATGCGAATGTCTTTCTGAATGAAAAAGAGATTTTAAATGCTGACAATATGTTTCGCCGTTGGCGTGTGGACATAAAAAATTCGGCGAAAGTTGGCGATAACATTTTACGCATAAAATTTCGTTCGCCGATAAATGAAGGTTTGCCGCGTATGAAAAAACTCGGTTACGAACTTCCGGCAAGCAACGATCAGGGCGAAAAAACTTCTCCTTACACGCGGAAAGCTCCGTATCAATACGGTTGGGATTGGGGACCGCGATTTGTAACGAGCGGAATTTGGAAACCCGTCTTTTTGCAGGCTTGGAATGATGCAAGAATTGAAAATCTGCATATCAAACAAAGGAAATTATCAAAGGAAAATGCGGAACTCACGGCGGTTGTCGAAGTAATTGCTTCATCGGATGTTGAGGCGGAAATTGAGGTTGAAAATAAAACTGATAAGAAATCAATTGCGACAAAAAAAGTCCAGCTGCAAAAAGGCGTGAACAAAGTTCCGCTTGATTTTGAAATTAGGAATCCCCGATTATGGTATCCCGTCGGTTTGGGCAAACAGGCACTTTACAATTTCAACGCGAAAGTAAAAATTAGCAATAAAACGATTGACGAAAGAACAGACAGAACGGGTTTGCGAACTTTGGAATTGCGTCAAAACCCTGACGATCACGGGACGAGTTTTATGTTCGTCGTCAACGGAATTCCCGTCTTCGGCAAAGGCGGAAACTGGATTCCGGCGGATAGTTTTCCGACTCGCGTAACAAAAGAAAAATATAAACAACTGCTCACATCCGTCCGCGATGCAAATATGAATATGATCCGCGTCTGGGGCGGCGGGATTTATGAAGACGATTATTATTACGATCTCGCAGACGAAATGGGCATACTCGTGTAATTAAAACCGAAGTTGCAGAAAGTAAAAATGGGTTCAAAATAAAATTATCTTCAGATAAGGTGGCAAAAGCGGTTAATCTCAACGGATTTACCGAAGGAGCATTTTCCGATAATTACTTCGATTTAATACCCGGCAGAAACGTTGAAGTCGAATTCAAAACCGACAAAAAAATGAATGCTGATGAGTTCCGAAATAAACTGAAAATTCGTTCAATGATAGATGCTTTTAAGTAAGGAAAAAGAAAGTAGAAATAAATCGGGGAATATTTAGGCATCGGCATCGCAAATATTATTATGGGATTCGGCGTTCCAAATGTTATCGTCAGCGGTCGGCTTGTTTACGGTTGGGAATTTTTGCGTGAATCGCTTAATGAAGCAATAAATAGAAGTATGGCTGGAAAGATAGAAAACTGGTCAGTCATATCCGGCGAACCTGCGGGAGCATCTCTCGGTGGAGCATTGGAAATTGCCGTAGAGGAATTTTTTCAGAGTTTATAACTTAAAGATAATATCAGCTTTATTATGGCGAATAATAACCGTGTGATAAAATTTTTACTATCGTTTTAGTCTAAAATATCATCTATTACTGATTACCGGAGAAATTACCGCAGTTATAAATTTAACTTCGTGAATAACGTATAAAATGGGATATTCAATGTTTTACCGAATTTTTACAAACCAATCCTTTACTCTGTTTTGCACACTTATTTTATTGACGGTTTCAATCGGCAGACCGGCAAATACACACGGTCAGACCAACACCGACGCATCGGCAAGAGCGTCCGAAAGTGAAAACAGCCGTTTGGAAAATATTGAGGAATTGTCCGAATCGCTGGCGAACGATCTGCTTCAACTTTCGGTTGCAACACGAAATGTCGATCTGACAACAACTAAAGATTATTTTCCGGCACGATTTTCAGCTGAAGTTTTTCCATCGAAACCTTTGCCGACTAAAAATCAGTTGAAATGGGTTGGAATACACGAATGGATGACTCCCAATCAAACGAAATTAAATCAAAAAGTTTCAGTTATAAAAAACACAGTTACCGCAGAAGAATTTCTGCAGGGATGGTCAAAGTTTCTGGGGCATTTTTCCGAGATCGAAGATGCACGTTTTAAGGTAAAAGAAGCAAATTTCGATGAGGATGCAAAGGCAGTTTTAGATGCGGAACAACCGACAGCCGTGATCGGTGCAAAGGGGCGAGCTCGTATCGCTTTTTATGTGATCGGGCGTGATTTAGACGGCAAACGCGAATGGGCAAAAGGAACTTTTTGGGCGAATGTTCGTGCGGATAGAAATAAGCATTGGCAGTTTGATTCGTTTGAACTTGTGGATTTTGATTCGATGGTTGCGGACACGGATATTTTTTCGGAAGTTGCCAACGCGGCGGGCGTTGGGGCGACAATGCCAACTTTCGGAACGCCTGAAAACAGCGGTTTTGTCTGGCACGGTGCGGCGGCGGCGGATTTTGACAACGATGGTTGGATAGACCTTTTCGTGATCGGAGCGAATCGTAATTATTTATATTTGAATAATAAAAAAGGTGGTTTCACGGACGTTTCGAGCGAAGCGGGAGTTGAAATTTTAGCTTCGGGAACTGCCCCGCTCGTTTTTGATTTTGACAACGACGGCGACAAAGACGTTTTTATTTCGGCGGTTGGTCAGCAGATTTTGCTTGAGAATCTTTTTAAGCAAACAGGAGAACTCCAGTTTTTAGATATTTCACTCGAATCCGGTGTCGCAAAAAGTGCTATCGGATTTAGTGCTGTGGCAGGCGATGTCAATGGAGACGGTCGTTTGGATGTTTATGTAACTTCCTATAATCGTTACGGACAAGTTACGCCTGATTCGTGGTTTCGGGCGACGAACGGCACTCCGAATTTGCTTTTTATAAGTCAGCTGAACGGCACTTTCAAGGAATCAGCAGAAGAATGGGGAGTTGATGACAGGCGTTGGAGCTATGCGGCGGAATTTGCGGACATCAATGCGGACGGCAAAATTGATCTTTATGTTGCCAATGATTTCGGTGAAAAAGCATTTTACATAAATAAAGGCGATAAATTTATTGACGAAGCAAAAGAGCGTGGCGTGCTTGATCCCGGAAATGGAATGGGCGTATCTTTTGGCGATTATAATAATGACGGTTTGCTTGATCTGCACGCGACTAATATGAGTTCAACTGCCGGAAACCGAATTCTTTCGCGTCTTTTTCCAAACGCAAGTGCTAAAGATAATGTGTTAAAAAAACTCGCTTCGGGCAATAATTTATACAAAAATACGGGCGACGGAAAATTTGTTGATGTTACGCAGGAAGTCGGCGGATTCGGCGGCGGTTGGGCTTGGGGCGGTGGTTTTATTGATTTTGACAATGACGGTTGGGAGGACATCTATACACCGAACGGATTTATTTCCGGCAAATCTATGAAGGACACCTGATCGCAGTTCTGGCGGCAAGTTGTGTCGCAAAATAATGATGGAAAAGATGAGAAAGGAGCGTTGCGTTCTGATCAAAATGAATTAATAAACAGCCAGGGGTTTTCTTTTAGCGGCTACGAACGCGACCCGCTTTATATGAATTTGGACGGTAAAAAATTCACTGACATTTCGGGCGTTTCGGGAATTGATTCGATCAGCGACGGACGTGCGGGAGTTTTTGCCGATTTTGACAATGATGGCGATTTAGATGTTTTTGTAACAACAATTCAAAATCAAACGCATCTGCTTTTCAGAAACAATGTTGGGCAAAATAATAACTTTTTGCGAATCGCACTTGAGGGAGATAAAAAAAGCGGCTTGGATGCTTTCGGTGCAGTAGTGCGTGTTAAAACTTCCGCCGGAACTTTAACAAAAATCAAATCGGGCGGTGCTGGATATATTTCGCAACACGATCCGCGTTTGCTGTTCGGTTTGGGCAAAGATTCTAAAGCCGAATCAATCGAAGTAACCTGGACAAACGGTAAAGTCGAGCGTTTTACAGGCGAAGCGTTGGCAGGCTCGACATTGTTTTTGAAACAGGGAAAAGGAAAAACCGAAAACATTAAATTAGCCAAAACAAATCTGCCTGATCCTTTAACCAAAACAGAAATTTTTGCAAAGGGTTTGAAAATTAAAGTCGGCAAACCGCTTCCTGATTTTGCCTTGAAAAAACTTACAGGAGTTTCAAGTTCGATGAAAAAGGAACTGAAAACAGGAAGAAAAACATTGATAAATATTTGGGCAACGTGGTGCGTTCCGTGTGCAACAGAGATGCCCGAATTGGAAAAAATGCGTCCTAAACTTGCGGCACGCGGCATTGACCTGATCGGTTTGAATGTTGATGCGGAAATGGATGCCGACATCAAAGGCTATCTGGCGAAGAAACGCATCACTTACCCGAATTTAATTGGCGGAACGAGGGCGATTGAGCAAATCTATGCGACTGAAGAATTGACCGTTCCTCTGACGATATTAGTTGATGAAAAAGGAATTGTAACCGATCTAATTCCGGGTTGGTCAAAAGAAACTCAGCAAAAATTTGCCGAAATCACTAATGAAACGGAATCTGCGGGAACAATTCCGTTTAAATCTCCAAACAAATAAAATTGAGAAAAAATTTTCTGATTTCGGAGATGAATATCAGTCTGTTAAACTGATAAAATAAATGTATGAATAGAAATTTACGCTCTGTTGTTATTATTACTCTTATAACATTTGTCTTTCTTACTGCGATTTTTTTCGGGTTGCCGCAAAATAATTTTACTTATGCCTTGCAAAGCCGCTCAGATGATAAAATTTCCTTAGCAAAACGTGAAGAAGCATATCGTGCCAACAATATCGGAGTTGCTAAATTAGAACAATACAATCATAAAGATGCGGTGGCGGAATTCCGTCAGGCTTTAACAATTGATCCGAAAATGAAAATCGCACAGATTAATCTGGCGATCGCACTTTTTAATGCTCAGGAATTAGAAGAATCTCTGAAAGCGGCGAAAACTGCCGCCGAACTTGCACCCGAAATGCCGCAGCCTTTTTATATTCTGGGACTTATTGCAAAAAGCGAAGGTCGCGTAGAAGATGCCGCCGCCGCTTTTCAAAAAGTTCTGACGATGGATAAACACGATGTCGGGGCAAATGTAAATCTCGGTCAACTTTACATTCAAAAACGCAATTACGAAGAAGCAACAAAATATTTGCGTCGTGCTTTAGAAGCAGAACCATATAACTCAACGGCGATCTACAATCTGGCAACCACGCTTTTACGCACCGATGCACACGATGAAGGAAAGCAGCTGATGTTACGCTTTCAGGAATTGCGGCAGAGCGGTGCGGCAACAAATATCGGACAAAAATACCTTGAACAAGGACGCTATGCCGAAGCTATCGTTTCGACGGGTGCGGAAAGCGAACTCGTTGATAAAACTATGCCGAAAGTCGTTTTTCAAAATGCAGATATCGGTTTGCCGGATGCGGTTTCCGAAAAAAATGCTTCAGACAAATCTTCTCCCGAAACTTCGACTCACACCGCCGCTTTGTTCGATGTTGATAATGACGGCGATTTGGATTTGGTAAAAATTGATAACTATGTTTTAAGTTTATACCGCAATGAAAAAGGTAAGTTTTCGGACATCACAAAATCGGCGGGCGATTTAAATAAACCTTTAAGTTTACGCGGACTTGGAATTGTTGCCGGAGATTTTGACAACGATAATTTTGATGATCTGCTCGTCTTCGGAAACGGGCAAACGACGCTTTTTCGTAATGACGGAAAGGGAGTTTTTGAAAATGTTACATCAAAGGCAAAAATTCCTGCGTCTTCCGTAAATTCAATTTCCGGTGCGTTTCTGGATGCGGATCACGATGGCGATCTGGACATTTTTCTCGGCGGTTTCAGCGACAAAAATAAAAAAACAGATGAATTTGCCGTAAATCAACTTTTGCGAAATGACGGCGACGGAACTTTTTCGGATATTTCTGCAACGGCGAAAGTAAATTTACCGAGCCGGGCAGTTGCCGTAATTCCGACCGATTATGATAACCGCCGTGATATTGATTTGCTCGTTTTAAATAGCGGCGGAAAACCATATCTTTTCCGTAATTTGCGTGATGGAACTTTTGCGGATGTCGCCGATGAGGTCGGCTTAAATCAAGGCGGCAACTGGACTTCGGCAGCAGCCGGAGATTTTAACAAAGATGATTTTACGGATTTCTATTTCGGCAAATCAGACGGTGTCGGAGTTTTTGCCGTTTCTGACGGAAAAGGAAATTTCGTAATCAAAGATGCTCCGACAGGAACGGAAAACACCGCATCGGCACAGTTTCTTGATTACGACAATGACGGGTTGCTTGATCTGATCGTCAATACCGACAAAGGCTTCGCCGTTTCCCGCAACTTAGGCGACAGTTGGGCAAAACCCGAAACTTCAGGTTTTAAAACTATAACTGACACAAATAATCCGTTAGCAAATTCAAGGCAGATTTTATCGGCTGATATTGATATTGACGGCGATCTTGATCTGTTTGCGTTTGCTAAAAACGGTTCGCTTGAATATATAGAAAATGTCGGCGGCAATTCCAATAATTCCGAGATTTTCAATTTACAAGGTCGGGTCAGTAATAAAAGCGGCATCGGTGCAAAGATCGAAATGCGTGCGGGAAGTTTAACGCAGAAACTTGAGAGTTATTCTGCAAGTCCGAGTCCCGCACCTGCGGATGTTCATTTCGGTTTGGGGAAACGCGAAAAACCGGATGCTGTGCGGGTTATTTGGGCTTCAGGTATTGTGCAGGCGGAAGTTGAATTTCCTGACAAACCAAAAGGACAGACGGCAAAAAATTTCGCAAATATTAAAATTGAAGAACTTGACCGCAAACCTTCATCGTGTCCGTATTTATATACCTGGAACGGTGAGCGTTTTGAATTTATCACCGATTTTTTAGGCGGCGGCGAGATGGGCAATTGGAAGGAAGAAGGCGTTTATCATTATCCGGATTCCGATGAATTTGTGCGAATCACATCAGACCAACTCAAACCGAAAAACGGAAAATACGAAATCCGCGTAACAAACGAACTTGAAGAAGTTTTATTTCTCGATCACTTAAAACTGGTCGCCATCGAACACGATGCGGACAAAGAAGTTTATCCGAATGAAGGTTTGGGAATTCCAACCGCCGGACAGCAGATTTTATACACAATACAAAAAGAACACCCACCGATTTCCGCAGTTGATACGGATGGGCAAAATGTATCGCCGAAGATCGAAAAAGTTGACCGCGTATTTTACGACAACTTTGAATCACAAAACATCCGGGGTTATGCTGAAACGCATAATTTGACTCTGAATTTAGATGACAAAAAAGGTTTTAACGGCAGAACGCTTCTGCTTTTAACGGGTTGGACGGATTATGCTTTTTCGTCGGATAATCTCGCCGCTTCGCAAAGCGGACGATCGCTTTTTCTGCCGAAATTGCAGGTCGAAAACAAAAAAGGCGAATGGCAGACAGTCATTGAAAGCATCGGAATTTCAATCGGTCGTCCGCAAACTGTGGTGGTTGATTTAACCGGAAAATTTTTAACGGATTCCCGTAAAATCCGCATCGTTACGAACTTTAAAACATATTGGGACAAAATTGCGGTTGATACATCCGTTCAAAATTATGTTAAGAAAATTGAATTAAACCCGATACAAGCTAACCTTCGTGAACGAGGATTCTCAGCGGAGATCAGATACGGCGAAATGATCACGGCAAATTACGATAGAGTTTTAAATGACGGACGCTGGAAATATTTTTCGGGAAAATTTACTAAAACAGGTGCGGTCAATAAATTGCTCGACGAGGTTGATGATATTTTTGTCATCTCAAAAACCGGCGATGAACTTGTATTGAATTTCAGAGCCCTGCCCGCTCCGCCGAAAGGTAAAAAATATACATTTTTGCTTTATGCCGACGGTTACAGTAAGGAAATGGACATCAATTCGGGCAGTCCCGATGCGGTTTTGCCGCTTCCATTTAAGAATATGAAAAAATATCCATACGGTGCTGCGGATGAGCAATATCCGATGACCGAAGAAAAACGCCGAATCTATGATGGATACACGACTCGAACCGTAAATGGATTTTTGCCGAGTTTGGAATCGTATCTTGTAAAATAATTTGTCCGAATCTTTTATTTCTAACTGAATTTTATGGAACATATTCGATACTCAGCCGCAGCTTGTCAGACCGATCTGGCGAATCCGATTGAACGCAAACAGATGCGTCGCAATACCGACCGGATGATTTCAATGATTGATTCCGCCGTTGCCGGAAGCGTGCCTTTTTTGCCTGTTAAATTGGTGGTTTTCCCCGAATTTGCACACGCCGCTCCCGTTTTTGCATCCGCCGAAGAACTGACCGAAAAATTGGCAGTTGAAATCCCGAACAAACATACCGAACGTATTTTGGAAAAAGCGAAAGAGCATAATATTTATATTCAAACAGGCTCGATGCTGGAAATTGATAAAAAATATAAAAATGCACTTTTTAACACGACCTGTCTGATCGGACCTGAAGGCATTTTGTATAAATATCGTAAGGTAAATACCTGGATTCCGTATGAAGTTCACACAAGTCCGCACGACATCGAGGGCTATGAAGAACCGCTTTTCCCCGTTGCTGATACCCCAATCGGCAAAATCGGGACGGCGATTTGTTACGATTGGCTTTTTCCTGAAGTTCTTCGCCAATTAGCCGCTAACGGTGCGGAAATTTTGGTCAGAGTTTCGGCTTATATGGATCCGTGGAATGCGACCGCACCGATGGATTGGTGGACGCTTGTAAATCGCTGCCGGGCGATTGAAAATACAGCTTTCGTCGTCGCCGCTAATCAAGCCGCGAGTCTTAAAAATTATCCGCCGTATTCGTGGTCGGGCGGCAGTCAGATCGTTGATTTCGAGGGCAGACTTCTCGCCGATGCAAGTCCCGGACCGGGCGAGCGAATCGTCGTGGCACCAATTGATATTTCATCCCTGCGGCACGAACGGGAAATTCGGAGCGGACATCATTTTCTCTCACATCTGCGAACCGAAGCCTATCCTATTTATCAAAAACATATTTATCCGCCCAAAGATGGTGAAGATAAAGGGCAGATATTGTCTTATGAGAAAAATATCGAACTGATTGATGAATCTAAAAAGGGTATTGGTTCAAAGAATGATTAAGATATTCGGCAGAATTATCGGTGGATTGTTTCAAAAAAAGTTTACAATCTCCCTTTAAAATTCCCAAAAATATGGAATCAGAAATGTTGCGGCGATCCATAAAATTATGTTGAGCGGCGTTCCGACTTTTAAGAAATCGGCAAATTTGTATTGACCGGGACCGTAAATAAGCGTGTTTGTCTGATAACCGACGGGAGTCATAAAACTTGCCGATGCCGCAAACATTACAGCGACCAGAAATGGGCGTGGACTTACTCCGAGAGTATTTGCCGTAGAAATTGCAATCGGAGTCAAAAGAGCCGCCGTTGCGGTGTTCGACATCATTTCGGTCAGCGTAAAAGTCAACAGATAAAATGCGGAAACCAACGCTACCGGACCCCATATGCCGACGGTGGAAATAATCTGCGAAGCGACCAACTCGCCCGCCTTACTGTTGTGCATTGCGGCTTCGAGTGATAAAACGCCCGCGAGCAGAAAAATGATTCGCCATTCGATTGCTTTGTAGACTTCTTCCATTTTTATACAGCCTACCAAAACCAGCAGAATCGAACCGACGACGGCACTAACGACTATCTCCGTAATTCCGACGGATGCCGTGATAATCACACCCGCAATAATTATCAGTGCCGGAATAATTTTGCTTTTGCGATATTTTTCCTGTTCGACTTCGGAAACAATTACAAATGAGGGATTCTGAGAAAACTGTCTGTATCTGTCCGTTCTCACCTCGATCAAAAGTGCGTCGCCGGCGTAGAGATTTGTATCGGAAATTTTGTCCCGCATCAAAACTCCCTTGTGCCTGAGAGCCAAGACGGTTGCACCGAAGGTTTCTCTAAATTTCAAATCCTGCAAAGATTTGTTGATAAATTCGGAATTCGGTGCAATTACGGCTTCAACCAGTTTTGCTTCCTGCGTTTCAATATCTTCATCACGCCATTTATATTCCGATTTAAAGGCTACTCCTTCACGTTTTTGTATTTTTTTAAACTTTTCCAAATCACAGCGGACTTTTAAAACATCTCCGGCTCGCAAAATTTCGTCAGGTTTGGGTAATGAAATCGTTTCATCCTTTCTGGCTATTTCAATAATGGCAATGTCTATATCCTTGACAATCGGAGCATCTTTAATGGGTTTACCGATTGAGAGGGAGTTCTCTAACAGAACAACTTCCGTAATATATTCCTGCAGATTAAAACTCTCGATCAAATCTCCTTCGGCACGTCTTTCGGGGATAATATGAATCCCGATAGCTAACATATAAATCATACCGATAGCAAACATAATCAATCCCAAAGGAGCAATTTCAAACATCGAGAAAGCGGGTTGTCCCTGTCTTTCGGCGAGGGAACTGACCACGATGTTTGTTGAAGTTCCGATAAGTGTGCAGACTCCGCCGAGCATCGAAGCAAACGACATCGGCATCAGAAGTTTGGAAATATTCGCCTTGATGTCTTTTGATACGCCAATCAGTATCGGTATAAAAATAGCAACAACGGGTGTGTTATTGATAAATGCCGAGAAAAAACCGACGGAAATCATAACTGTTATGAGTCCGAACCAGTATCCTTTCTTAAAAATCTTCGTCGTAAGTTCGCCTAAAAAGCTGACTGCTCCGGTCTTAAAAAGTGCGGCACTAATAATGAACATCGCCGCTACCGTAACGGTTGCTTTATTGCTAAATCCCGAAATACCTTCTTCGGGAGAAATAATGCCGGAGAGAAGTAGTGTGGACATTATAACAATCGCCACCACGTCAACCGAAAGTTTTTCAGTGGCAAACAATATGACCGCAATGACCGCTACGGCAAAAACTATGGCAATCTCGAAACTCATAAAAACTTACAACTTCCTATCGGTAAAGACACCTCGCCAAGGAAATTTTTTGAACCCCGTAATTCCGTTTAAAAACTTCTTTGTAAAGCAACTCTGCTTTTTGGATGAGGGCGGGAAAGTGCAGAAAATAATAGAGTTATTTTCCTTATTAAATTGTGCAATTATTTTTTTTGAAAACTGAGCAAAAACATAAAACCCAAGATAAAACCGTTTAAAATAAAACAACAAAACCCGTCATTTTTATCTTAAACGGCTCGGTTACAATGATAAGCAATAAGCAATAAACACTAAATTCAATAACTATAAAATTTATCGCCCATCCATATCTTTGTTTGAAAAAGAAATATTCACCCTACTCGGTAATGTGAATATCTTCTGTTTTATTGACTCGTTTCGACATAAAAAGCACGCCGCAGATCACTGCCAAAATAATGGAAATTGCTCCGGCGACCAAATATGACGTTTCTGCGTCTTCATAACTCTGAAACTCGTAGAAAAAGTATATGGCGACAATCGCAAAAACTGCGGCTAAAAGTGCAAATAACATATCCTTCATAAATTTATTCCTCCATTCGCTTGAAAACCTTTTACTGTAAAATAACCCGGAGTAACCAAAATACAATTTTCCCTTTCCGGTTTCTAAATGTAACTTCTCAACAATTAAACTAATAAAGATTTTCCCTAATGTTACTCTTTTTTCGGAAAAAAAGGCAATATTATTTTCTAAAAAGTATTATGTGCTGATAATTTTCTCGGTTAAATAATGAATCTGAACATGAAATAAAAAAATGTGTGCTGATTGATTAATTAACCAAATTCCCGTATCAGACGGCTGATAGATTCTTTCGCATCGCCAAAAAGCATCCGTGTATTTTCCTTAAAAAATAAGGGGTTTTCGACACCTGCAAAACCCGAAGCCATCGAGCGTTTGAGGACAAAAACAGTGCGTGCGAGATCGGCGTTGATAATCGGCATTCCGTAGAGCGGACTTGATTCATCCTCACGGGCGGCGGGATTGACGACATCATTTGCACCGATGACAATTGCCACATCAAAATTTTCCATACGCGGATTTACTGCATCCATTTCGTGCAGAATATCGTAGGAAACGTCCGCCTCGGCTAGCAAAACATTCATGTGTCCGGGCATACGCCCCGCGACGGGATGAACTCCGTAAACAACTTCCGCACCGTTTTTTTCGAGTAATTCCTGTAATTCCTTAACAACGTGCTGTGCCTGTGCGACCGCCATTCCGTAACCCGGAATCACCAGAACATTTGAAGCCGCTTCGAGAATATAATAAGCGTCTTCGGCGACGATCGGATTAATCGTGCCTTCAATTTCGCCCGCTACTTGTTTCGCCGAACCGAATCCGCTGAATAAAACATTTGAAAGCGAACGATTCATCGCCTTGCACATAATCTGCGTCAAAATAATTCCGCTTGCTCCGACCAGAGAACCGGCAACGATCAAAAGCAAATTATTTATCGCAAAACCAGCGGCACAGGCGGCAAGTCCTGAATAACTATTTAAAAGTGAAATCACAACCGGCATATCGCCGCCGCCGATTGGAATGACAAACATTATTCCAAAAACGAAAGACAATCCGATGACGATATATAAATAAATTATTTGTGTCGGATCGAGAGCAAATAAAGCACTGCAAGCCAGAATTGCAAGAATTAAAATCGTGTTGAAAATCTGCTGACCAGTAAACAAAATGGGCTTTCCGTCCATTTTACCGCTCAGTTTTCCCCAGGCGATAACACTTCCCGTAAATGTTACACCGCCGATAAATACTGACAAAATAATCGTCGTGAGCGTAAAAGTTGTGTTGCTGCTTATATAAAGTGCCGCCCAACCGACGAGCAAACTTGCTAAACCACCAAAACCGTTAAAAATCGCAACCAGTTCGGGCATCGCCGTCATTGCAACCATTCTCGCCGCCAATGCCCCGATAATTCCGCCGATGACAATTCCGAGAATTATCCATTGATATTCAATTATTCCCTGATTAAAAAGCGTTACGACGACGGCGATAAACATTCCGAGTGAGGATATAAAATTCCCGCGTCGTGCCGTTGCGGGCGAACTTAATTCCTTCAGCCCGTAAATAAAAAGTATGGCTGATAAAATGTAAGCAATGTTGATGATAATCGCGGTGTTCATTTATTATTTTTATTTCTCCCGCTTTTTTTGTTTGAACATTCCGAGCATACGGTCTGTAACAAGATAGCCGCCGACAACATTTATCGTCGCCATCACAACCGCCGCCGTCCCCAAAATCGTTGCCATCTGCGATTCTCCAGAACCTGCCGAAACTAGTGCACCGATTAAAGTTATCCCCGAAATTGCATTTGAACCCGACATCAAAGGCGTATGCAATGTTGCCGGAACTTTGTTGATAAGCTCAAAGCCCAGAAATATCGAGAGAATTAAAATGAATGCTAAAAATATAATTTCCATAGTGCAGATTTCAAATTTCAGATTAAGACAGGAAAATTAACCGCCCCGCGGTTGCGTTCACACAGATAGAAACTGATGAAAGAAAAACTTTAAAAACACATTTCAAATAATTTTCTAATTATTTTCTTATTCTTTTTCTATCTTTTTCTTATCTCTTTGTTATCCGGGTCAATCTGTGTAAATTCGTGGTTAATTTTCGTTTTTCGTATGTTTCATAGGCAAAATTCTTATTTCAAATTCAACTTTCGCTTTCACTATCTGAAATTTGAAATCTGAAATCTGAAATTTTCTTTATCGTTTCATTAACAATTTCGCCTTCGTGCGTGATTACACAGCCTTTTATAATTTCATTCTCAAAATCCAATTTAAAACTTTTCGATTCTTCGTCCCAAAATTCATCAATTAGATTAAACAGATTCGATGAATACATAAGGCTTGCATCTTTGGCGACAAAATTTGTCCAATTTCCGTCGCCGATAATTGTAACGCCGTCTATTTCAACCGTTTGACCTGCAACCGAACCTTCCACGTTTCCGCCCGATTCCGCCGCCATATCAACTATGACGCTTCCTTTTTTCATTTCGGAAATCACATCTCGCGGAATTATCAAAGGCGGTTTGCGTCCGAAAAGTTGAGCGGTTGTAATAACAATATCGGATTCGACAATTTGTTTTTTCTGTCCTTCTTTTTGCAATTCTTTTTGTTCGTCAGTCAATTCGACGGCGTAACCGTCTTTTGTTTGTGCCGTTTCGCCCAGATCAATTTCGAGGAATTTTGCTCCCAAAGACTGAACCTGTTCGGCGACAACCGCACGAGTGTCAAATGCGACAACTTTTGCACCCAATCTTTTTGCCGTCGCAATCGCCTGCAAACCCGCCACGCCCGCACCGATTACGAAAACCGTCGCCGGTTTCAGAGTTCCCGCCGGAGTCATCATCATCGGCAAAATGGACGGCAATTTCTGACACGCAAGAATAACCATCACATAACCTGCCAGATTTGCCTGTGAACTCAAAGCGTCCATTTTTTGTGCCAGCGTCGTTCGCGGAATCATTTCCATACTGATCGCCGTAATTTCATTTTTGCGAAATTCTTCAATCAATTCTCTTTCATTAAACGGATCAAGAAAGCTTATATGTATGGAATTTGCTTTTAATTGTGAAATTTCAGTTAGAGCCGGTTTGCCGATACGCAAAATTATGTCGGAGTTTTTCAATAATTCATCGCGGTTTTCTACGATCAAAGCACCTGCTTCTAAATATTCTTCATCCGAAAAACCCGTTTTTGAACCAATTTCTCTCTCGATTTTTACTTCTGCTCCCAGACGAACTAATTTTTTAACATCTTTAGGAACAACAGCTACGCGATTTTCATCAGGATTTAATTCTTTTAAGATACCAATTAACATTTAACAAATTTTTTCGACAGATTATTTAATCCATAATTTAACTCATAAACTCTTTATCAGCAACAAATTCTCGACAAATAATTGATAAACGGACGAAATTGCTGGAATAATTATTGAAAATGAATGTTTAATATATCGCTGTGTTTTCAGTGCGGATTTTCGGTTTGAATTGGTATAATTTTCAGGAACGCTTATGAATATAAAAATCGGCACGTGCGGTTTTCGCGGCAGAAAGGAAGAATATGCAGAGATTTTCTCGTGCGTTGAAGTTCAGCACACATTTTACCAACCGCCGCAAACAAAGACGCTCGAACGCTGGCGGGCGTTGATGCCGGACGATTTTGAATTTACGCTAAAAGCGTGGCAGCTTATCACGCACGAAGCGAAAAGTCCGACCTATCGGCGTTTGAGCAAGAAACTGACAAAAACCGAAAAAGCGGAAGCCGGATATTTCAAACCGACGAAAATCGTCCACGAAGCGTGGGAAATAACGCTTGCCTGTGCCAAAGCTCTGCGGGCAAAAACGATTTTGTTTCAATGTCCGGCGAGTTTTAAGCCGTATGCGGAAAATATCGAAAACCTAAACGAATTCTTTTCCGAAATCGAACGCGAAAATTTTAATCTCGCCTGGGAGCCGCGTGGCGTTTGGGATAACAAAATAATCAAAGAAATTTGCGAGCGTCATAATTTATGGCACGTCGTTG
Source organism: Acidobacteriota bacterium (assembly GCA_030859345.1). GTDB lineage: Bacteria > Acidobacteriota > Blastocatellia > Pyrinomonadales > Pyrinomonadaceae > Aridibacter. The sequence continues at coordinate 46,094 of JALZKH010000095.1, forward strand.
ATCCGCTCAAACGGCAAACCGTTACGCCCGACAAATGTTATTTTCGCCTGTACGGAATTACCGGATTCCGCTACAAGTATGAAGACGACGAACTCGAAGAACTGGTTTCACTCTTGCCGAAAAACAAACTTTCCTACGTTTTCTTTAATAACATTTTTATGACCGAAGACGCACTGAGATTCCAAAATATAATTAATTCTCTATAAGCATTTCAAACACTGATTCAAAAATAAAACCCTATTTATATAATGAGGAATAGTGTGCCTGAGTTTTTGCAATTATTTATGATAAAATTTTCAAAAGAGGTAGAAACTATGACAACAATTCATTTAAAAATTCCTGATGAAGTTGCACGTTTGATAAATTCTCTTTCTCAGCGGGAAGATGAGTTTATTTTGAAAGCAATCGAAGAAAAGATTATCCGTGAAAAAGGTAAAGTTAAATTGGAAGAACGTAATATCAGCGAATCGGAAGCGGTAAAGCAGAGAACCGCATTTGCTGCGTTTGCCGAAGATTGGGATAGTCCTGAAATGGATGCTTATGACAAATTATAAACGCGGCGATGTGATTCTCGCATTATTTCCCGATTCAAACCTGCGAACCGCTAAAAAACGTCCTGTTCTCATCGTTCAAGCCGATAATATCCAAACAAATCTCCCGCAATTAATTGTGGCAATGATAACCAGCAATCTATCGAGAGAAGGACATCCGAGCCGTGTTCTGATTGAGTTTTCTACAACAGAAGGAAAACAAAGCGGTCTGCTTTCCGATTCAATTATTGCCACAGACAACCTCGCCACTCTGCACGAAAAATTCATAGACAAAAAAATTGGAAGTTTGTCCGACTTTGAATCAATCGAAAAAGCTTTAGCAAACACCTTCGGTTTAACTTTCGAAAATCAAAATAACAAATAATGCAAGCCCGTCGCTTGACGAGCGACAAACATAATAGCGTAGGGTAAAGCGACCAAAGGAATCGGCATCCTAAGTCCGTTCAAAAACAAAAACCCGACTCTGAAGGAGTCGAACAATTTGCGTGAATTTTTGAATGTGTTTGGTTTTATGAATCTTGTTGTCCAATAATATTTTGAATTTTTTCACATTTTGGCTTATTATTTCAAAACCAAACTCTAAACAACTTATCTCCTATTATTTCAGAAGATAACCTTTGTTTAATCAACAGGAGAAAAATTAATGGACTTCATAGATGAACTGCAAGAATTATCTGCAAAAATTCCAAAAATGCGTGATGTGCTTCAAACTGAGGAAGCTACGAAAAATGCTTTGATTATGCCTTTCATAAATATCTTGGGTTATGAAATTTTTAATCCTTTAGAAGTTATTCCTGAATTTGTTGCAGATGTCGGTATTAAGAAAGGTGAAAAGGTTGATTACGCAATCAAAAAAGATGAAAAAATCATAATGCTTTTTGAATGTAAGCATTGCGGCGGGGATTTGAATATTCATCACGCTTCGCAATTGTTTCGCTATTTTGCAGTTACCGAAGCGAGAATTGCAGTTTTGACGAATGGAATTGTTTATAAATTCTTCACTGATTTAGAAGCACCAAACAAAATGGACGAAAAGCCATTTCTTGAAATAGATTTGCTTGAACTTCAAGGTTCTCAAGTTAGCGAACTCAAAAAACTTACCAAAAACTCTTTCGACATTGACGATTTGATGGACTCTGCGGGAGAACTCAAATATATGCGGCAGATAAAACGTCTTTTATCTGAACAATTAGAAAACCCATCAGATGAGTTTGTGAAATTTGTTGCGTCCAAAGTTTTCGGCGGAGTTTTAACTGAAAGTCGTCGTGAATATTTTTCGGGAATTGCCAAAAGAGCCTTTAATCAACTTATCAATGAAAGAATAAACACAAGACTCAAATCTGCAATGTCCGAAGCAGGAAATGCCGATTTTGATTTTTCAGCATTGGAACAAACCGATTCGGCTGAAACCGCAATCGAAGAAAAGCCAATAAGTCGGGAAGACTTGATCGAAACGACCGAAGCAGAACTCGAAGGATTTTTTATCGTCAAAGCATTATTAAGAGGATTAGCAGAACCAACCAGAATCGTTCATCGAGATACTCAAAGTTATATGGGAATTCTGCTCGACGACAACAACCGCAAACCTCTTGCAAGATTGTATTTTAATCGTGAGCAAAAGTATCTAGGCGTTTTCAACGAAGAACGAGAAGAAACCCGAATTCCAATTAACAGTCTTGATGAAATTTATGAACACGACGAAGAATTAAAACGAGTTTTTGCTTTTTATGAAAGTGAAAATAATTGATAGTTGAGATTTTGCGATTTGTGATAAAATCGTTAAAAGAGGTAATAAGTTATGACAACTATTCAGTTAAAAATTCCTGATGAAATCGCCCGTTTGATAAATTCTCTTTCTCAACGTGAAGATGAATTTGTTTTGGAGGCAATTGAGGAAAAAATTGACCGCGAAAAAGGGAAAGTTAAATTGGAAGAAACGCACCAAGATAAAGTTTCGAGGGTTCTACGCGAAGCAGGACTAACAAGTCAGATGAAATTTCCAAATGCCAAAAAACTGTCTGATGAAGAAAGACGTAGAATTGGAAAGTTGTTTTCCGGCGAAAAACCTTTGGGCGATTACATTGACGAAGATCGGGAAGCACGCGGATGAGCGAAACTTATTATGCTGACAGCAGTGCTTTGGTCAAACGCCATATTTCCGAAATCGGAAGCGGTTGGATCGAAAAAGAATTTGATCCGGCAAGTGGAAACAAAATAACATCCGCTAAGTTAAGTATTGTCGAAGTTTTTAGTGCGATGAATCGCCGACTGCGTGAATTAAGCATTTCAGGAGTGGAATACACAAAGTTTTCAAATGACTTTCTTTCATTTGTCGAAACCGAATATGAAATGATTGATCTGTCAGATGACGTTTCACTCGAATCTCAAAGACTCCTCGAAAATTATCCGCTCCGTGCCGGCGATGCCGTCCAACTCGCTTCGGCTCTGCTGGCAAACGCCAAACTCCAATCCGCCAAACTTCCCGCGCTGATTTTTCTCGCTTCCGATGTTCGATTATTGTCTGCGGCAAAAGATGAAGGACTAAACACGGACGATCCACAAAATCATTGACTTCAAAACCAACTTCCCTTAACGTCTTTCAAAACAACCTGCGCCGCGAAAGTGTTTCGATGCGGCGAACACCCTGCCGATATTTGTTGAAGTCGGCGGTGGCTGCGAAATGCAAATTCTGAAAGAGCCAGAACAGTTTCGTTTTATCATCTCCGAAAAAAACTTGACAAGCACTGCGTTTTACTATACGTTATTAAAACGTATTATTTATTTGGTTAAACCGGTTTTTCCCATATTATCAACCCCCCTTTTTTTCAGTATTTAATCGTTTTATACTTCCAAAACTTATACGGTTTCTTATAATTATAAATTTGTGCGATTTTCAAAAATATCGCCTCGTTTCCTGTTTAAGGATACGAAAGAAAGAAACTTAAAGACTAAAAAACAAGGAGTTTGAAAATAAATGAAAAAATACTTTGCAGTTCTGTTAGGAGTGGTTTTTACTGCGCTGCTTTTGACAATAGTGCCGACGCAAACAGTCGAAGGTCAGGAAAGAAGTGAAAAGATCCTCAAATCCGAACGTAAAATCCCAAACCAATACATTGTGGTTTTTGAGGATTGGGCGGCAGGAGAATTGGGCAGCAGGTCAAACGCTCCTGCGGTCGTCGAAGAATTTCGTATAGTCTATGGCGGGAAGATCAACCGTGTTTTCCAACATGCCGTCAATGGCTATTCGGCAGAATTAAACGAAACACAGGTTGAAGCCTTAAGCCGCGATCCGCGCGTTAAATACATCGAAGAAGACGGAATGATGTATGCAAACGCGACGCAGACTAATGCGACCTGGGGACTTGACCGGATTGACCAGCGAGATTTGCCGCTGAACGGAACTTATACGTATAACGCCGACGGCACAGGCGTTCGCGCATACATTATTGATACGGGAATTCGCGCCAGCCACAATGAATTCGGCAGTCGCGTTACCGGCGGTTATACGGCGATCAATGACGGTCGCGGAACGGATGACTGCAACGGTCATGGAACGCACGTTGCCGGCACAACCGGCGGTTCGGTTTACGGCGTGGCAAAAAACGTAACGCTCGTTCCGGTTCGCGTGCTGGATTGTCGCGGTTCGGGAACGACCAGCGGCGTGATCGCGGGCGTTGATTGGGTAACGGCGAATAACAACGGAGCGGCGGCAGTTGCCAATATGAGTTTGGGCGGCGGCGCTTCTTCCACACTTGATACAGCCGTCAGCAATTCAATCAATGCGGGAATTACTTATGCGGTTGCCGCCGGTAACGACAACTTGAATGCTTGTAACTATTCGCCTGCCCGTGTCGCTTCCGCCATTACGGTCGGCGCGACGACGAACACCGACGCGCGGGCATCGTATTCCAATTTCGGAAGCTGTCTCGATGTTTTTGCGCCGGGAAGTTCGATTACTTCCGCGTGGCATACAGGTGACACGGCGACAAACACGATCAGCGGAACTTCGATGGCTTCGCCGCACGTTGCCGGAGTCGCCGCGCTGATCTTACAGGGCAACCCGACGGCTTCGCCTTCATCAGTTACCACTACGATTACATCGAACGCGACAACAAACAAAGTTACGAGTGCGGGAACCGGTTCGCCTAACTTACTGCTGTATATGGCGTTTATTAGCGGCGGAGGCGGCGGAACCAATACTCCTCCGACTGCATCGTTTACATTTAGCTGCTCGGGTCTGACCTGTTCATTTAACGGCAGCGGTTCCAGCGACCCAGACGGCTCGATTTCGAGTTATACGTGGAACTTCGGCGACGGAACAACCGGCACCGGCGCAACCACCAGCCGGACATATGCGTCAGGCGGAACTTACACCGTAACTCTGACCGTAACCGACAACGGCGGTGCAACCGGAAGCACATCGCAATCCGTAACCGCGACAGCACCGGGAAGTAATATCACGTTGAGCGTTACGATGACCAAGGCTAAGGGAATCAATTATGCGAATCTCTCGTGGAGCGGCACCAGCGGCTCAACGGATGTCAAAGAGGACGGTACGAAAATCGCAACTGTTTCAGGGACGACATACCAGAACAATCTCGGTCGCGGCAGCGGCACACGAACATATCAGGTTTGTAACGCCGGCACGACAACCTGCTCAAATCAGGTAACGGTAACTTACTAATTCACAAACTGTGAACTAAACAAAAAATGCCGCGATGATTTTGTCGCGGCATTTTTTGTTTGAAATTATTTTCTTTCGATTAAAACCAACCACCTTTGACATCTTTCAAAACAACCTGTGCCGTGTTGTGTCCCGAAGCGGCGAAGACTCCGCCTCCCGGATGAGTTGATGCTCCGGTTAGGTATAGGTTTTTGAAAGGGGTTTTGTAATGGGAAATTTCGGGTAAGGGGCGGAAGTAGAACATTTGGTCGAACTCCATTTCGATGTGCATTACGTTTCCTTTGAGTAAGCCGATTCTTCGCTCTAAATCTAAGGGCGATTGGGTGAAGCGGTCTATGATTGAGTTTTTGACGTTGGGGGCGTAATCGTTGACGACTTCGATGAGTTTGTCGGCTTCGCGTTCCTGGATGTCGTCCCAGTTTTCGCCTGTCGAGAGTTCAAATGGAAAATATTGTCCCCAGATGAAAAGCGTATGTTTGCCTTCGGGGGCGAGCGTCGGGTCAACGGATGAAAAGGTCATTGCCAATGCTCCGGGTTTTTCCGAAGGGATTCCTTTTAAGTAATCGGCGTAGGCGTTGTCGAGATACTGCATCGAAGGGCAGAGGAGTTGTAAGCCGTGATGACAATCGGACGGTTTTCCGCCATTTGGTGCGGCGATGTAGTCGGGCAATTCGGAAACGGCACAGCGGACGATCATTCCGAAACCGTTGCCGATGCGTATGTTTTCGATTCGCGTCGCAAACTTTGCGGGCAGGTTTTCTTTGCCGATCAAAGTTAAAAATGTCGTGTAAACGTGGGCATTGGAAACAATTCGTTTAGCGTTTATCTGTTCGCCGTTTTTTAATAAAATTCCTTTTGTTTGCTTTCCTTCGACCTCAATTTTTTCAACTTCCGCTTCAAGCATAATCGTTCCGCCGTGATGCTCGAAACATTTTGCCATCGCTTGTGTGAGCATTCCCGAACCGCCTTTCGGGCGTTTAACTCCGCTTTTGTGAATCATCGAATGCCAGCCGACAAAATCGCCGCTCGCCATCGCCGTCGGTGGCGGTCCCGATTGTGCCGCCATCCAAGCCATCGCCGCACGCACGCCTTCGTGTTTGAAAGTTTGTTTGATGAGCGAACCGTAAGATGTCATCAGTTTGCGAACCATATCGGCGGGATTATCATTCTTTCGCAAAACCATATGCCGAAGCAGATTCGGCAAGGTCGGCGGTTTCAAAAACGCTTGAAAAACTCCTTCATTCAATTTCTGCCATTCGTTGATAAATTTCTTATAATTAACCGCATCTTCGGGCGAAATCTTCGCAATAGATTCGCAGGTTTTATCAACATCCCGCCAAAAATAAATCGCCCCGCTTCCATCCGCCATCGGAGCAAACGCAAACGGGTCGCAATCAATATATTCCAGCCCGAATTTCTCCAATTCCAAATCTTTAATAACGGGCGTGAGATGAATCATTATGTGTGCCGACGAACCGACATCAATTTTATAACCCTCGATCAAATCATCCTGAGTGCAAACCGCCCCGCCAATTATATGACGGCGTTCGAGAACGACAACTTTCAAACCCGCTTTCGCTAAATAACAAGCACAGGTCAAACCATTGTGTCCGCCTCCGATGACAACAACATCGTATTGTGTTTCTGACATAAATTTCCCTTAAACGAACCTATTTACATTTTAGGCATCTAAAAGTTTAACAATCAAACTTAATAACAAAATTATGAATAAAATAATTAATCAAGCACGAAAATGCCTACTCGTAGTTTTTGCTTCTGTATTATTTACAGGAGTTGCATCGTCACAAAATTTTCTCAACTTCGAAGAACCCTATCGCATTAAAGACGATCAAATGATAAAGAACTCAAAAAATGAGTTTGAATCTTGGGGTGTCGGAGGTTTTGGAGATTTTAAGATTTATACAAAACAGGGAAAAATAGAAAAAAGGATTTCCAAATCGGACTTGAATTCTATATATGTTTTTGACGACCAAAAAGCCTTTGTTACGGGAACTGCGGGAGAACTTTTATTTACAAAAGATCGGGGAGAAAATTGGCAAAAAATTAAACTTGATACAAAAGTTGATCTAACAAGTATCTTCTGGCTTGATGAAAATACTTGTTGGGTTGTCGGTAATAAGGATGGAGTTTTCATTAGTGGCGGAATTAATAAAGGTTGGAAATTAGAAAAAATAGTTAGCGATAGAAAATTTGAGGATGTTTATTTTGTTAATGAAAAAGTTGGCTTTGCGGTTGGTGAAAACAATTTACTTCTAAAAACGGATAATGGCGGAAAATACTGGACGCGAATTAGTTTAAGTTACGAAACGAGTGTCGGGCAATTTTTTGATGGGGTATTTTGGTTTGAAGCGGTTTCTTTTCTCAATGAAAAAGTCGGTTGTGTTACAGGTTGGGACGTGGGCAAAGGAATTGTCGCTTGTACAAAAGATCAAGGAAAAACTTGGAAAACGACTTTATTTGATTCAGAACATTTTATCGGAATAGTTTGGACAAATAAGAAGGAAGCTCATTTGATTGGAGAGTATGGTAGAAACTTTTTTTCAAAAGATTTAGGTATAACTTGGGTAAAAGTTAAAGGTAAACAACATTATAGCAAAGAAATAAAATAATAGAAAAATCTTACAGACAACAAGCACAGGTCATTCCATATTTCAGACTTCAATTGAAAAGATTTACAGGTTTTATGATAAGCATTTGGGAAAGAGTTGTGCAATTATAGGATGGGAGATTGATAAATTATCTGAAGCATTAATTTGAGTAAAACGATATTGTGGCTTTGTTGTGTCATCAATTATTTTGCATATCTGATTTAATAGCATATTATTAGCTGCATATAACGATAATTCGAGAGAAACCGAATAATTAACTCTTATTTGAAAATCCTTCAATGATCTAAAAATTTCCGGAATGAACAAAATCCAGATTTTTGTCGTTAAAATGATAAATATCCGACCTGGCGGAAATCCGCTCGAAGCGGCGATTGCGGCGGGCGAAACTCCTTCGCCGGAAATGATCGCCGCGACTCCGAAAAAAGGTGCGTTAAGTCCGAAAATTGCTTTTGCTCTTTTGCTGCTGCTGATCGTAGGGTTTAGTTCAGCCTCAGTTTTGCATCAGCATTTCAAAACTTACAACATCGACTTTTTCAACTAGCACCAAAGGTTATTAGACTACATTATTTAGTGAAAGTTCCAACATTTTTTGCGAAAAGCTATCGTGATATAATTTCATAAAATTTTTACCCGAAATCATTACAACAATTTTATGAAAAACGACACATTAATCGGCACAGTCAAAGGTCCCGGCGAATTGCCGCACGAATATTTAATTATCACGAAAGATAACGAAAAAACACGCATCGGCGAATTCGTTTATTATTCGGTTGATATTGACGGCGAAAAACGTCAGATAATCGGTACGATCAAAGGGCGAAAACTTGTAAGGAATTTGCCCGATGCTTTCCTGGCTGATCCGACGACTCCGCCTTCGATGATTTCTTCCTTAATTGGTTTGGACAGCGAAGGTTGTGAGATTTATGAAATCGAAGTTGAAACGATTGGATATTTCAGCAAGAATTTGAGCGATTTTGTAAATCCACGAATTCCGCCGAATCCGGGACAGCCGATTTATCTTGCTTCGTCGGAAACTTTGGCGAAAATGCTTAGTCCCAAACAAAAGAGCGAAGCAGGTTCGGCACATATCGGGAGTCTTTTAACAAGAGAGCAAGGCGAAGTTCCCGTTGTGCTTTCGGTTAAAAATGTTGTTTCGACACACCTTGCAATTTTGGCTTCGACGGGTTCGGGAAAATCTTATACGGCGGGCGTTCTTGTTGAGGAATTGATGAACGAATATAATCGTGCGGCGGTTCTGATCGTTGATCCGCACGGCGAATATCACACGATGCAATCGGTTCACGGCGATTCGCAATTTTTTGGTGAAGACGGTTACAAACCCGAAGTTAAAATCTTCAAACCCGAACAAATAAAGGTGCGTTTCTCGACTTTAACCGAAGCCGATGTCAGATATTTACTGCCCGAAGGAACGTCCGACAAAATGACGCATTTCCTTTCGCAAGCGTTTCGCAAATTGACCGACGGACCAAACGCCGACCGCAAAATGTGGGGTTATCACGACTTGCGTGATGCCGTGAATGAACAAAAATACGGCGACGAGAACAGCAGCAACGGCGGAAATGTTTCCTCAATAGATGGTTTGCTGTGGCGACTAGATTCGCGTTTTGATAAACAAGGTGGAATTTTCAGCGACAACGAACATATTCCCTTGCAAGAACTTTTCGCTCCCGGACGTTGCACCGTTTTGGAATTATCCGACATCGAACAGCACGAACAACAAGTCATCGTCGGCACACTTTTGCGGCGTGTCAACAAAGCCCGTATGATGACCGTCCGCGAAGGCGTGGATTCGGGCGAAAACTTCCTTGATTATCCCGTTTTCGCACTCCTCGAAGAAGCACATCGTTTCGCCCCAGCCGGAGCAAGTGTCGTTTCAACCAATATCTTAAAGCAAATTTTATCCGAAGGGAGAAAATTCGGAGTCGGCATCGGTTTGATAACCCAACGCCCCGGCAAACTCGACCAAGACGTGCTTTCGCAATGTATGACGCAAATAATTATGCGAATCGTCAACCCGATTGACCAACAAACCATCGCCCAATCCGTCGAAGGTGCGGGACGTGCAATGCTCGCCGAACTCCCCGCCCTAACCAAAGGACAAGCAATAATTTCGGGAGTCGGAACAAACACCCCCGTAATGTGCCGCATCCGCCCACGCCTAACCAAACACGGCGGCGAAACCTTCGATGCCCCCGAACAATGGCTCAAATGGCATTCCTCCGACGCACAAGAAAAACGCGAACAGGAAGACGCACTTTATCTGAAAGAAACTAAGGATAAACCGACGGAAAAAATTGGGAATATTAGGATATAGAACTATGAAAAATTAAACTATAATTTTGTAGAGGAGATTCTTATGTTTGAAAAATGTGTAAATAAATTTTTTGTTGTATCAATTTTGATAATTGCAACATTACTTCCAGTTGTCGCTCAACAATTGCCACAATACCCTAAAATGTCAAATCAAGCAGCAGATGACATGGCAGGAACTTGGACATTTTATATAGCACAAACCTTATTAGTTCAATCTTATTCTGAAAAATTCCCGACGCTTTCTGAAGATTTAAAAATGGCTCAAATACTCTTTGATGCTAAGTTTGCAGACTCAATCTCAAATATCGACAAGATTCTGACAATTGAGAATCGTCCTTGGAAATCTACCAAACAAAAGATATTTCAAAGGATAGAAGGGGCTGTTATTGTTCAAAAACAACAGGCAACTTATGCTCAAGCAAAAGCATTAATTGAAGAAATTAGAAAGAAAACTGAAGGCAAAATTCCTTCTCCATATTTGGAAACTTTACTATTTTAAACACGCTAGTACAATGTAATCTTAGTTTTTAGATATTACTTTTTCATAGTGGCGTTTTAGTTTTGTTCTTGCTTTATCAACTGTAAATTGCCACTTTGCTTTTATTTCAAGTTTATTTCGTTCTTTGAC
>JALZKH010000096.1 GCA_030859345.1 Acidobacteriota bacterium
ATGCCGCCTTTGACGGGCAGTTTGTGATGACTGTGTTCGGCACGCCATCCTTTTATCACTCTGTATCCATCATCGTGTTGGATTGGAAACTGGAATGAATAAACGCTGTTGCAAATTTTTATTTGCTGAAGCAATCCTTCAGGATGGTCAGTTGCCGCTGCCGCCTTGTCAAAATAGCGGTTAACACTCGCTAAAAAGTTTTGTCCTTGTTGTTCTGCATTCATAATTTTTCCTTGTATATTTTAATTTTGTAAAACTTCAATCGTTGTTCGAGATGGAATTAACCATCGGTTAATTTGTGTAAAACTCCTTATAAAAAAATTATTTCCTAACAAAAAATTGATATATCTCACCTTTTTCATCTTCCATAACTTTATCGAAAACCAATCTGTCTTCCTCAACCGAATAATTTATTTTGAAAAAATCCTTGATTTTTACTTTTTTATTCTTAAATAATTCCTTATTAGTTTCATCGGATTTTAGTATAAATCTGATCTTCAAATTTTTATGTCGGCGTAAATCATTGCCGGCTTCGTCAAGTGAAACTATTGTTTTTTCGTCAATTTCTTCACTATTTGCCTTAAAAGAAAGTTCTTTTGCATCAGAAGAGATACGACTGTATGAAAGGTTTAAATCGGGCAGATTTAATAGTTCCCGAATTCTATCTCGTAAAGCACTTTTTCCGTCGCTGTCTATGTCCCGGTTACTTAAATAATTTATATGGAGATTTGAACTGCTATCCGAGCCTGTAATAATGAGATAATCAATTAAAGTTGCCGGTGGAGGAAGTCGAAAAGTTTTCAGAGCGTTTTTATAACTTTCGACAAAATTTTCCTGACGCTGTTCGATTGTCAGTGGTAACGGGGTATTTTCAACTATCGGAGTAGTATTTTCCATAGCTGAAGTCGGAATTTCAATAAGTTGTAAAACAATTGTTTCCGGGTCACGTTCCAGAGCTTCTGCCAGTAAATTTATATATTGTTTTCTCTCAGCGGGCGTGTAAGGAGTATTATCAAATATTCTCAAGTAAAGTTTTAACTTTCCATCTTCCGTTTTACTAGTTAATTCATCTAAATAACTTCTGACCTTTCCTTCCGAATCTTCTGCAAATCTTTCTTTCCAAATATCTCTGGCTGTTTGACTGACAAGATTTTCTGATTGTTTTTGAATGATTTGAGTTCGGAGTTTTGAAAATGATTGACTTAATGGAACAAAAATAATCACAAGCGGCAACAGAATCATCAATAAACGGAGAGAAAAACTTCTAACTTCTCTGGCTTTTCCCAACGCCGGAATTTTATTTATTTGTTTTAACCACCAACTGCTTTCAGGATCTTCTTCACGCCATTGTCTAACGACATTTCTGACTTTATGTGTATCAATCCGCAAAAGCACAAAAACCAGCATTGCCGTAAAAGTTATCGCCACTAAGTTAGTTAAATATAAAAGACCGCCGCCCCAGGCTATTTCCCAACCTTTTTCAAATTCGACGCTTACCGCAAAACCAATTCCATATCCGACGACACACAGCGGCGGCATTAAAGCTACGGCAATAGCAACACCCGGAATTGAAGTAACTACACCTTTGACCTCTTTACAAGTTGCGATTGAGCCGATTGCACCTGAAAAAAGGGCGATCACTAAATCCAAAGTATTCGGTGCAGTCCGAGCCATAATTTCCGGAGTTTGGTTTTTAAACGGCAAAAGTGCGACCAATATGACGGCAACACCTATTCCGAGAAATGTGCTTAAAAAAAGATTTACAAAAGATCGCACACCCAATGTCAAATCTCCGGTGGCAAGCGATAATCCTTGCGACAAGATTGGAGCCATCAATGGAGAAATAAGCATTGCTCCGATAATTACTGCTGAACTATTTAAGACCAATCCCAGAGTTGCGATTCCGGCGGAAAAGAAAATTTGCAGCCAATAAACCAAATCCGTCAGGGTAACAGATTTTGAAAGTTCGGTGTAAAGCTCCGTCTTACGTTCAAATCCGACTCCTAAAGCAAATGAGAAACCATCCCGCAGATTGTTCCAACCCCTGAAAAGTTTCCTGAAGAATCGAAAATTTTGGTTTATATGTTCATCCATAAAGTATTAGAGTTTCGTTCTAACTTTTTTAACATTTAACCTGTCTTTTTTCAATAAACGGATGCAAAAGTGTTCAAAAAAACATTGCAATTTTCAAAAGTTATAATTATCAAACCAAATCGCAAGTAAATTTTAAAATTATTTATTATTTTAAGTTAATTGAATCTGAAAAAAATGTTAGACTAAGAAACCATTAATTAGGGAGGAAATTTTCAAATATGGCTATGATTAACTGTCCTGAATGCAACAAACAAATTTCATCAACCGCAGATTCCTGTCCAAACTGTGGACATAGTTTACACAAGGTTGAAAGAGTTTCGACTGAAACTATTGTAACGCCGCTTCCAGAAAGACGCGAAGAATCTTTTCCAAAATGGGCGATTGTTCCACTCGTGCTTTTGGGAGTTATCGTTATTTTCGGTTTGATCTATATGCTGCAAAATAATAACGATACCGACCGTTCAAATATAAATGTAAATATTGGCACACAACCGGGAACATCCACGCAAACTCAGGATATTCCGGTGCAGCAAAGTGATCCTAACTTAAATGATATGCCGGTGCGTGATACCACCGTTGTGCCTGAAACAACCAACGACCAAACTATTCAACCCGATACGCAAACCGTTGTCGGCGATACAAATTCCGATAAAGGCAAAGTGGAATTAGAAGCAAAAGTTTCGGATTCAAAAGGAAATATAGAAGTCGTCAAAGCTGAAAAGTTTTATTTGCTTGATAAAGATTTAGAATCAATTTTAAGCGAAGCTAAACTCAACAGCATTCAAAATCAGAGTATGGTTAATTCTTTCGGCTTGTCGGTCTTGTATCCCGGAAAATACAGCGAGTTTAATAAAAAGGCTTTAAGTGCGATCAATGACCATATCAAATATGACACATTGACGGATTCAAGCGGAAAAGCTCAAATCAGCGGAGTCAAACCTGACAATTATTATTTGTTTGGAATTCACAAAGTCGGTCAAGGTTTTGCCGTATGGAGTTCACCTGTAACTATCACGGGCGGCACGAATAATCTGAATATTCAACCGCAAAGAGCAACGGAGTTTGCTCAATAAAACTGAATTTATTATATTAATTCCTTAAAATTTTCTAAATTTCAGGGAACAAATCACAAATCCCGGTGTCTAACTAATTGACGGCGGGATTTTCTTTATCTTGCTTTTAATAAAACTTTATCTCAATCTTTAAATTGTTTTGGCACCGTAATTTAGGGAGGAAACATTATGCTTGATAAATTAGTAGTGTCAAAAAATACGACCAAGGAAAACAGGAGAACAGGAAACTTTCTCATAACAAGTTTTTTAGCGATCACATCGGTCTTAACCGTTGGTTTAGTTTACAGTTTATTCAGTTACAATCTGGCGATGGGCAATGACAGCTTAAACATTTCAACTCTGGTTGCTCCGGTTATGGAAACGGAAGCAAAACCGGATATAATCAATAAACAACCGAAATCCGAAAAGGCTGAACCGAATAATTCAAAAGAAATAACACGAAAAACAGTTACTTTGAGAATAAATGAAAATCCCAAAGTTCCGGACAGAATCTCGGTTATACCTTCGGATGTAAAATCACGTCCTGATGTGCCTTATAAACTTTCAACTGTTGACTCAAAAGAATTTTCTGCTTCTATTTCGTCAGACACAAGGAGCAACAATAACTCGGCATCTTCAATTGGAATGCCTGATTTGAAGGGAAATACAAAACCGACTGAGATTGTCGTTAAAAAACCTGAAATTGCAGAACCGCCTCCATTGAAAAAGGAAACACCTCCGATTGAGAAAAAAGAAACTCCAACCGTTTCCGGCGGAGTTGTTAATGGAAAGGCAATAAATCTGGTTACTCCGGTTTATTCACAAGCCGCCAAATCAATGAATATCAGCGGAAAAGTAACGGTTCAGGTTTTAATAGACGAAGACGGCAATATCGTTTCAGCAGAAGCAATTGACGGAAATCCGTTATTAAGACAATCGGCGGTTCGTGCGGCACGTGCCTCCAAATTCAGCCCGACTTTGCTTTCTAAACAAAAAGTAAAGGTGTCGGGAGTAATTATTTATAACTTTATAAAATAATTATTGAGTTAAAATTTGCGGTTGATGAACTGCTTTTTTTGTGAATGCTGCATTTATAAATCAAATTTTTTCATTTCTACAAAACCGAATATCATTTCCGGTTTTTTCTTTTCCTTTTTATCATTATCATCATCGTCTTTAGGTTTTGGTTTCTCTTTCGGAACGATTACGGGCGGTTTCGGCTTTGGTGGTGGTTTCTTTTTATCGTCCTGTTGAGCCGAAACATTTAAAGAAAATCCGATAACCAATGCAAAAGTAAATATTAATTTTATCAGATGTTTTTTCATATCGTTTTTTTTCTCTCCTTTTCAATCCAACTTCCGGGGAAAGAAAAATAAATAACTGTGAAAATTATGCTAAATCGAATTCTCTTTTAGAAATTATAAACTCCGAATAAGACTTCGGTTTTTTCTTTTTACTCTTCTTATCTTTATCTTTTTTCGGCGACTTTTCCCTTTTCGGGACAATTATTTTAGGAACATTCCGTTTCGGTTTTCTTGGTTTCTTCTGACCTTTTTTCTGTCCGAAAACTGTAATGGAAAGACCGATTATCACCACAAATAAAGTTAAGAATTTCAAAAGATTTTTCTTCATTTCAATAAATCATCCTTCCGTTTCTTCTGTTCGGCACAAATTGGAAGGATTTTTCAAAGTGCCATTAATTATACACGCAAGAATGATGCCATATACTTTGTAAATTTATGATTTCAATAGAAAAGCAGACAGTTACGCCACTATTGTATCTGATTCAAAAATATGGTTTAAAGTTTTCTGCAAATTTCATACGAAAACGTAAATTTGACCAACCTTTTCAGTAGAATTTTGATAAACCTTTGTATTTTAGTTAGCATTCAACAAAGAATATCTACGGGAACTTGTTTTCAGGCGAACTTCTTACGCAAATTCAGCTGGTTTTTAAGTCAAACTATGAATACTGTATTTCCAATTGCCGCTGAAAGACCTCATCCTCTACTTCAAATTATTCATTTGATAAATATAGTTTTGCTATCCGTTTAATATTATTATAAAACAATTGTAATAGAGGATAAAATATGAGCGAAAAAATCAAACAGATACTTGTAATGATCGCAACTTCGGGAGTAGTTTTCGTCAATTATTTAGCCGCCGATGGAATTATAAATAACAAAACAACAGGAGAACTTGCCGAAAAATACACAACCGATATAACTCCTGCAGGTTACGCTTTTTCAATTTGGGGTGTAATTTATCTCGGTTTGATAGCATTCAGCATTTATCAGGCTTTGCCTACGCAAACCGATAATTATTTGTTAAGAAAATCCGATCTGTTTATGTTGTTAATTGTATTGCAAACTGTGCATGGATTTACGCCTGGCATTATGAAAGTATTTCTTTAAGTGGTTTGATTATGCTGATTTTGCTCGGAACGCTTATATATATAAATATTGTTTTGGTAAAAGCGGAATCAGCCGCCGAACTTATAACGACGAAAATTCCCTTTAACATTTATTTTGGTTGGATAACTGTCGCAACGATTTTGAATATTACAATAATGTTGGTCTATTTAGGAATTCAATTTCCCGATCACATAACTTCAATTGTCGGAGCAATCCTATTTTTCATGGCTGCTGGATTGGGGATTATATTACGTTTTAAAATTTCATCAGCTTTTTATCCGGCAACACTTGCCTGGGGATTAACTGCCATTGCAGTCGAACAAAGTCAAGACATAATTATTGTGGTCGCAACTGCAATCGGAGTAATTGTTTTATTAATAGCAGCACTTGCGGAATTTGCGAGGGATGAATAAAAATCACGGGCAAAGTCCATCCAACAAAGTGTGCAAAATCTTCCGTGTTGCGGAGGCAATTTTTACCAAAGCAAAATTTAAACTCTAAACACAAACAGTTATGAATAACGGAAAAATCTGCATTTCGGTTTGTGCTGAAACCGCCGATGAAATCCTTACAAAAATAAAATCTGCCGAAGATTTGGCTGATATTATCGAAATCCGTTTGGATTGTGTTGCAAATGAACAGTTTTTTAAAACTTTCGCATTTCTTGTTTCAAAAAAACTTTTACTTTTAACATATAGACCGAAAGAACAAGGCGGCAGGATTGAGATTGATAAAAATACCAGAGTTAAATTTTGGAATTTCTTTATCGCAGACGGATTGCTTGATAGAAGAAAGTTTTGGATTGATTGTGAATATGACCTGAAAACTGAAATCTCAAAACTGAAATTTAAAAAAATCATTTCATTTCACGATTTTAAAAAAGTTCCTCAAAATCTCGAATTAATTTTTGATAGTTTGTTTGAAAAAAATTCAGTTTCTAAAATCGCCGTCCAAGCCAATGAAATCACGGATTCACTCGCAGTTTGGAAACTTCTCGAAAAAGCAAAATCGGAAAATAAGCAGCTAATCCCAATCGCAATGGGCGAAGCGGGAAAATGGACGCGGATTTTGGGACTGGCACACGGTTCGCCGCTGACTTACGCATCGCTTGAAACGGGAAATGAAACCGCACCGGGACAAATTTCGGCGAAGGATTTGATTGATGTTTATCGCGTCAAAGAACTGGATAAACAAAGTGAAATCTACGGCATCATCGGCAATCCCGTTTCGCATTCGCTTTCGCCGTATATGCACAACGCCGCGTTTAAGCATCATGATTTAAATGCCGTTTATATTCCGTTTGAAGTTTCCAATTTAGACAAATTTATTAAACGGATGGTGCGGGAAGAAACACGGGAAATTGATTGGAACTTACAAGGTTTTAGCATCACAATTCCGCATAAGGAAGCAATAATGAAACATCTTGATTTCATTGACGATGATGCGAAAGAGATCGGAGCCGTCAATACTGTTAAAATTGTTGATAAAAGACTTTGCGGATATAACACAGATGCACACGGGTTTATCGAACCTTTGCGGAATTCTTATGGTGATCTGAAGGATGCAAATATCGGAATAATCGGCAACGGCGGAGCGGCAAGAGCTTGTCTTTACGCACTCAAAAAGGACGGGGCGAATGTTACGATATTTGCAAGAAATATTAAAAAAGCAAGTAAATTGGCAGATGAATTTGATGTAAAATTAGAATCAATCGAAAATCGAAAATCGAAAATCGAAAATATAGATATTTTGGTAAATACGACACCTTTGGGAACTGTCGGTAATTCGGAAAATAAAACTCCCGCAACTGCCGAACAAATAAAAAATATTCAACTTGCCTACGATTTAGTTTATAATCCTTTTGAAACGCTTTTTTTGCGTGAAGCGAAAAGTGTTGATATTCCAACCATCGGCGGTTTGGCAATGCTGGTTGCCCAAGGAACGAAACAGTTTGAAATCTGGACAGAACTCGATGCACCAATGCAGATTATGAGCCGCACCGCACTTCAAAGATTAAAATAAAATTCCGCCACACAGAATAAAGACCATTACGAGAGATTTTAATAATTTATATTTTCTTCCATATTTTCCTACCAAAAAAAAATCTACACTTCCCTTTTTTTTTCTCGTTGTCATCTGCGGCTTAAATCCCAAAATTATGAAAGTAGAAGCATTAAATTGTCCGAATTGAGGATTCATTAACTTCTTGCTTGATTGAATGAAATCCATACAATTAATATTTTGTGATAATCTTGATTCGTGATAAACAATCGTTATAGTCGCCAAATATTATTTGATGGAATTGGCAAAGCAGGACAAGGAAAATTGTTAAATTCCCGTATTTTGCTGGTTGGTTGCGGAGCTTTGGGAGCTTCTCACGCCGAAATGCTTGCTCGTGCGGGAGTTGGTTTCTTACGAATTGTTGACCGTGATTTTGTGGAATTTTCCAATCTGCAAAGACAGACACTTTATTCAGAATCAGATGCGAAAGAGCGTCTGCCGAAAGCGATTGCGGCGAAGAATCGTTTATCGAAAGTAAATTCGGAAATTGTAATTGAGGCAATTGTTGCCGATGTTAATAATTCAACCATCGAAAATTTAGTTAAAGATGTAGATTTGGTTTTGGACGGAACGGATAATTTTCAAGTTCGATATTTGGTCAATGATGCTTGCGTGAAATTAAAAAAAACGTGGATTTATGGTGCGGCTGTTTCGAGTTACGGCACGACGATGACGATTATTCCAAACGAAACGCCTTGTCTGCGTTGCATTTTTGATGAAATCCCAAGCGTCGGAACTTCGCCGACTTGCGACACGGCGGGCGTCATTCAACCGATTATTTCAACGATTTCTGCAATTCAAGTTTCTGAAGCGTTAAAAATTTTAGTTGGAAACACCGATAAACTTCACAAATCCTTAATGCAATTCGATGTTTGGGAAAACGATTGGCGAAAGATAAAACTCGGCAAACCAAACGAAGATTGCCAAACTTGCGGACATCGAAACTTTGAATTCCTCGAAGCCTCAAATCAAGACTTTTTCACTAGCTTATGCGGACGCGATGCCGTCCAAATCCAACCGCCGAATTCGACAAAAATTGATTTACCGAACTTGGCTGAAAAATTAAAAAACCTCGGCGAGATAAAACTCAATGAATACTTACTGCGTCTAAAAGTTGAAGATTACGAATTAACAGTTTTCAAAGATGCCCGTGCAATTATTAGAGGAACAGATGACGCAGCTGTTGCACGTTCGATATATGCGAAATATGTTGGGAGTTAAGTTAATAAAAATATGAAAATAGCCTTAAAGTGTTCTCTGTTTTTCTTATTTTGTGTAATGACTGGATGTAGGGATTCACAAACCAATGTTCAGATAACTCAACCTTCACAAAATACTAAATCACTCAATCATATTAAAACAAAGGAAAAACTACCGAAAGGTGTTCTTTTCAAAGGGGAAAGTATGACTGTGATTGAAGAAGAATCAAGCAGTCTGAATCAGTTATATTTCAATGCAGACAACAAATCTTGCCTAAACAAAGTAAAGGTAAAAATAGAGAAAGAATTAGATAAATTGGCATTAAAAGAAACAAACAAATATTTTGAATTAAAGACGCTGCAAAGTTATAATTTTGGACCAGAAAAATTCATTGTAAATTTTGATAAGAAATTATTCCAGAAACTTAGCTTTGAATCTTTAGAAAAATTAGATAAATACGCTAGTACAATGTAATCTTAGTTTTTAGATATTACTTTTTCATAGTGGCGTTTTAGTTTTGTTCTTGCTTTATCAACTGTAAATTGCCACTTTGCTTTTATTTCAAGTTTATTTCGTTCTTTGAC
>JALZKH010000124.1 GCA_030859345.1 Acidobacteriota bacterium
GAAAGGGCGACAGTTCTTTGTTCTTAGAAAATTCGTGGTAGTCGGTGCTTTGACCGACTAATTTTCGGGCGAATGCCCCGTCAGCTTGCTGCGGGGTAGTCCGAAAATAACGAATTTTAATTTACTCCTTCATTTATTTGAATTGTGTCTTTTCAGTTGATTATTTGGTTTAGAGACTCAAAAACAATTTACGGTTATATACAAATTATTTTGTTTATTGAATTAAAAGTCAAGACATTTAATCTTTAGTTGCATACTCACTAAACTTTATGAGATGTTAATAGTTTAGTTTTGTTATAAGGAAATTATATTAAAAGTGTTTGTAGAAAGTAAATTAAAAACAAAGTTACTCAAAAAAATGGGCAACGCCATTCACGATTTTTCGATGATCGAAGATGGCGACAAGATTATGGTGTGTCTTTCGGGCGGGAAGGACAGCTATACGATGCTTGATCTTTTGATGGATGTGCAAAAACGCTCGCCCGTTCAATTTGAGCTGCTCGCTGTTAATCTCGATCAGAAACAGCCTGATTTTCCCGAAGAGGTTCTGCCGAATTATTTAGAGGAAATGGGTGTTTCGTATCGGATTGTTGAAGAAGATACTTATTCGGTCGTCAAAGAAAAAGTTCCCGCAGGTAAAACATTTTGTTCGCTTTGTTCAAGGCTTCGACGCGGGATTCTATACACGACGGCGGTTGAAGAAAACTGCACGAAGATCGCACTCGGACATCACGCCGATGACGTTATCAATACGTTTTTGCTGAATATGTTTTATGTCGGGCAATTAAAAGCTATGCCGCCGATCTTACGTTCCGACGACGGCAGAAATACGGTCATCCGTCCGTTGGCATATTGCTTTGAGAAAGATATTGAGGAATATGCGATTGAGAAACAGTTTCCGATAATTCCGTGTAATTTATGCGGCACACAGCCGAATTTGAAGCGTGCGAGAATGAAAAAAATGATTCAGGAATTGTCCAAAGAAATTCCGTTTATACGCAATTCGATGTTGACGGCTTTATCAAACGTAACGGGTTCGCACCTGCTTGATACAGACCTCTATGATTTTGAAAATTTCGAGCCGATAATCAAGCAAATTCCAGCAGGACACGGAAGCGTCGAGAAAGAATTGGATGAGGTTTTCGACCATTCGGAAGCGAATTTGGGACAGCAAAATCTCGTGATGATTCAGTAGATTTATTTTGCACCGTCGCCACGCACAATTGCGGGAAGTGTCAGCAGAATTATTTTAAAATCCAACCATAAAGACCAGTTTTCAATATAATATAAATCTATTCTGACCATTTCTTCAAACGTCAGGCGATTTCTGCCCGAAACTTGCCAGAGTCCGGTGATTCCGGGTTTCATATCGAGGCGTTTGCGATGTCGTAGATCATATTCTTCAACTTCGTAAGGAATCGGCGGACGCGGACCGACGATGCTCATATCGCCTTTTAAAACATTTAAAAGCTGAGGCAATTCGTCAATGCTCAAACGCCGCAGAAATTTCCCGAATTTTGTAATTCTAGGATCGTTTTTGACCTTGCCGAATACAGGTTTTTTCTCATCGCCCGCATTTGCTTCCAATTGATTTCCTTCGATATTTTTGCGATACGCTTCCCGGTGAATCGAGTCGTCCGCATCGGCTTGCATCGTGCGGAATTTGTAGCAGAGAAATTTGCGTCCGTCCATTCCGACACGCTCTTGTTTAAATAAAATATTGCCTTTGGAATCAAATTTAATTAACAGTGAAATTATCAGCCAAACGGGCGAAAGTATAAAAAGCGAAACGGCAGAGATGGAAATATCCGAAACTCTTTTAATAAATTTTTCTGCATCGGACAAAGGTTCACGAAAAAGTCTGACCATCGGCAAAATTCCGATCTGTTCAACACTCGTTTTCTGCGGCAGAAAACTAAAAAGCGAAGGTGCAAGCCGAAATTCGACCTTTCGTTTCCGTCCCAAATCCATCATTAATTCAAACAGTTTCTCGCTCGGAATTTCAGCATCGGTGATTATCACTTCCTGGATTAAAAGCTCACGGATAACTTGAGGTAAATTTTTCAGACTCCCGACAATCGGAGTTTTATGGAATTCGTGATTCGTGATTCGTGATTCGTAATTTGAAGTAGTAACGACCCCGACAATTTGATAACCCAGATCGCGTCTTTCTTTGAGTTCCCGAATCGTTTGTTCAGCCTCAGCATTTGTTCCGACAATCAGCGTTGGAATTAGATTTATGCCGCGTTTTCTAAACAGCGTTTGAATATAACGCAAGCCGATGTGAAATATGGAAAAAACGACAAGTGCAATTAAAAAATCAAGCACAAAGATGCCGCGTGAATAAGAAAAATCCCGAAACGCAAAACCGCCGCGAAATAAAAATGCAAAAGCGATTGTCAGAAGCGAACCAACCAAAACGGCTTTGAAGACTTTGATAAATTCGGCAATATAAGAAAAAGCACCTTGCAAACGAAAAACTCTCTGATAAGCCAACATCAGAACGCGGGTTATAATCAAAAACAAAACAATTCCCGCATACGGCACAAAATCTTTCGACCAATTCCAAATAGTTTCGCTGAAAATCGCATTTCCCTCACGCAAATAAAAAGCCGTTATAAAACATATGAAAGCAAGCAAAGCATCAAAAATTATGATCCCGCTTTTGACCACAGGCATTAGCCAAAGCGGGACGCGATTTGCTTTTGGCAAAAGTTTTGTTTGAAGGGCGGAAGTTTTAATTGTTTTTTCAGCTTTCATCAATTTTTAGATATTCTATTTTTAAGCTAAATGCAGGTAGCTTGCAAATTCTAATTTAGACGATATGTTTATTAAACTATTCTTTTTGTTCGTGTTAAGCAATGAAAAACCAATCCGGCAAAAAATTAAAAATTCTGATCACCGCACCGAGTCTTGATGAAAAGGAAAATATCAGCGGAATTTCAACCTTTGTGCGGCAGATCACAAGATACGATGAATGCGAATTTATTCATTTTACGGCGGGCAGACGGGATGGACAAAAAGTAAATGTTTTCTGGATTTTGAAACAGGTTTTTTTGCCGGTAGGCTTTTTATATAAACTATTAAAAGAGAAAATTGATGTAGTTCATATCAATACGGCATTTTCCGTTCTCTCGATTTTGCGGGATTTTGTTTTAACATTAATTGCTAAATTTGCAGGACTTCCGGTAATTTTGCATCTGCACGGCGGCAGATTTTTGACGCAGGAAATGGAGAGTTATTTTCTCAAAAAATGTGCCGAAGAAATGCTTTATACGGCGGATCTGATTTTGGTTTTGAGTCAAAAAGAAAAGCAAAAGTTACTTGAAAATTATCCTAAATTAAATGTTGAGATTTTTCCGAATCTTATAAATTTAACGGAAATACCGAATTTTGAAAAACACTCAAATGCTCTGCAGACAATTATATTTTTTGGCAGAATTGATGAAAATAAAGGTTTGAATGAAATTATCGAAACTTGCCGGATTTTAAAGAAAGATGGTTTTGAATTTCAATTTAAAGTTTATGGAACTGGAGAGCAGAAAGATTTTTTTATCGGGCAGATGAAAGAAGTTTTAGGTGAAAAATTTTTCTACGAAGGAATTGTTTCGGGAAAAGAAAAGTGGAAAGTTTTGACGGAGGCGGATATTTTTCTGTTGCCTTCATATTTTGAAGGTTTACCGTTATCAATGCTCGAAGCGTTGGCGGCAAAATGCGTGGTTATTGCAGCAAACGTCGGTTCAATCGGCACAGTTATCGAAGACGGCGTGAATGGATTTTTAGTCGAACCGCACGAAACGAAGCAAATCATTGAGGAAATTAAACTCTTGCTTTTAAATAAAACAGACCACAAAATTTTGCAAAATAATGCACGAAAAACGATTGAAGAAAGATTTTCTGCTGAAGAACATTTGGCTCATTTAAAAGAAATATACGAAACGGTTAGAATGTAAATATGTCAGCAACTCAAACAAAAAAAGAAACTAATAAATTGTCCGAATCAAAAAGAGTTCGGGTAGTTAGTTTGCTTGTAAATGTCTGCGATTATGAATCGGCAATTGAAGAAATTGTTGAATTGGTTAAACAAGGAAACGGCGGATATGTTTGTTTTTCAACGGTTCATATGATTATGGAAAGCTATGACAACCGCAAATTCGGCGGGAAGGTAAATAGTGCAAATATGGTCATTCCCGACGGGATGCCGCTGGTTTGGATGCAGAAATTGCAAGGTATCCGGGAGGCAGATAGAGTTCGAGCCAACTCCATAATGCGTATGATTTTTGAACACGCTGAGAAGCATAATTTAAGTGTCGGATTTTACGGTGGAAAGCAGGAAGTTATTGACGAAATTCAATTAAAAGCCAAACAGGAGTTTCCAAATCTGGAAATATGTTACGCTTATTCGCCTCCGTTTCGTCCTTTGACCGACGAAGAAGACAGGGAAATTACGGCTGAAATTAATCGCACGAAGCCTGATATTTTGTTTATGGGTTTGGGTTGTCCGAAGCAGGAAAATTGGATGTCCGCACACAAAGATCAGGTTAAAGCAATTATGCTCGGTGTCGGTGCGTCGTTTGATTTTTATGCGGGAAATATAAAGGAATGTCCCGAATGGCTGCAAAAAGTGGGTTTGGAATGGCTGTTTCGTCTGACGCAGGAACCGCGTCGCCTGTGGCGTAGATATTTGATTCTCAATCCCCGGTTTATGTGGCTGGCAACTTTACAGCTTTTAGGATTTAAGAAATTCAAAAATTAAAAGTTAAAAATTTATTAAAGGCGGGGAATTTTAAAACTGAATCTGGAACCGCGTCCGACTTCCGATTGAACGGAAACTTCGCCGTTGTGCTGTTCGATGATTTCTTTTACCATAGATAATCCCAAGCCGGTTGTTTCTTCCTGTTTATCCTGACCGTCGTGAGCCACTCGATAAAATTTTTGCCAGATTTTCTCCTGTTCACTGCGTGGAATTCCATAGCCCCGGTCTTCAACATCTACACGCAGAAAATCCGTTTCCAGAATTGTTGAAATAATTACTGAACTTCTCTCCGGTGAATAGCGGATTGCATTATCAACCAGGTGCGAAATTGCTTTTGTAATTAATCCTTGATCGGCGGCAATCGGCGGAATATATTTGCTCCGTTGTTCGACGATTCGTATGCGTTTGCATTTTGCCGCCTTTTCATAATCTTCGGCGACCTCTCTGACAACCCGATTGATTTTAACGGGCGACTTTATAACTTCCTGTTTATCGGATTGTTCGAGATTTGCAACCGACAAAAAGTTTGAAAGGGTTTTTGCAGCTCTGTTTGATTCTTCAGCAATAATTTTCAAGTATTCACGCGAATCTTCGGAAATTTCGCTTTCATACGTAAGCATTTCGGCAAATCCCTGAATGCTCGTGATCGGTGTGCGAAGTTCGTGCGACATCAGATGCACTAAATCGCTGCGTAATTTTTCATTTTCTTTGTGAGCGGTAACATCGCGGAATGTGATCAGAAAACAAGCGGGAATTTTGATAACATTTGTTTCGTGAATTGATTGATCATTTACCGGAATTTTGACGAGTGTTATCTGCAAGCTAAGCGTTTTTTCTGCCGCAAAATTTAATTCGCATTCAAAGGAATCTCCCGTCTGCATCACGCGGCGGATTGCTAAGATAGGTTCATTAAAAACATCCGTTTTGAATCTTTCGAGTAATTTGAACAAATCCATTTCGTTTAAATCCTGCGAATTCAGATTTGCCAGCTTTTTCATTCGTTGATTTACATAAGCAAGCGTACCGTCCAGGTAAGCGATTGCGTGAGCTTCTTTTAAATAAGAGCTTGCCGCCGCACTAAAAGATTGCTCTCTGATAATTCCGTGAACCAGATTCGTAATCTCCAGACGGTTTTCCAAAGAGTAAGTCGAAAAAGAACTCCACCAGGTTTTATGCGGCAATTCTTTATTGCGAAGTTCATTTCGCTGTAAATTGCGTGCGAGTTGGCGGCTGAATGCTTCAAGCAGAGATTGATCTTTGCGTTGAAAATCCTGTCCGACATCAACATATAAAGCCCCGATTGCGACATCGTTGCATATTAGAGGCAGGGCGATTTGTGCCGCATCCTCGCTTGTTTTGTCATTTTGAATTATGGTTGAACGCGATTCCAAAGCACGTTCGCAAAGCCTTACGCATTTTTGCCACGAATTTTGTCTTTTTGATAAGGAAATATCGGATGTGTTTTTTCTGGCTCGCCCGATTGGAGTTAATTCATTTTTAATCTAAAAGAATTCCCCGTCTGCTTGCAGCGTGGGTTTCCTTATTAGCCCTGAAAGGGCGACAGTTCTTTGTTCTTAGAAAATTCGTGGTAGTCGGTGCTTTGACCGACTAATTTTCGG
>JALZKH010000168.1 GCA_030859345.1 Acidobacteriota bacterium
ACGCGCGAAAATCTCCGCGATTCGCGCCAGTTTCGACAAACCGACGATGCGCCCGCCTTTTGGAATATAAGCAATATGAACTTTGCCGACAAACGGCGCGAGATGGTGTTCGCAGACGGACGCGATGGCAATATCTTTAACAATCACCATTTCATCGTGCGAATCTCCCGGAAGCGGCACGATTTCCGCCTTCGCGTCCTGCCACATTCCTTCGGTCAATTCCGCATAAAAACTTGCGACTCTTTCCGGTGTTCTTTGCAATCCGTCACGGTCAGGATCTTCACCAATTCCTTCAAGCATTAAACGCACACCTTGTGCAATTTTTTCTATATTTACTTTTTTATTTTCAGACAAATTTATTTTTCCCCAATTATATCTTCTATATTTTTTGAGATAATTTTTTTAACTTTTTGTAATGATTTTTTCGATTCCATTGCAAACGTCCGCAGTTGTTCAAATTCAGGTTTGATATTCACAATTCTATTGTTATATTTCGTAATTTTCACATCAATCTCACCAAATTCCGTTTCAACCTGAACTATCTCACGTTTCAAACATTCCCGTTCAACCTTTCTAATCCTAACGCCGATAGTCGAAGTTTCAGTATAAAGCAATTCGGCAAATTTTTCCTTATCATCTTGTTTACAAAGAATAGAAATCATTGTCGCCGGACGATTTTTTTTCATCTGAATCGGTGTGAACCAACAATCCAAAGCTCCAATCTCAAACGCCTTTTCCATCACAAAACCTAAAATCTCGGCAGAAATATCGTCAATGTTTGTTTCGATAAGTGTTAATTGTTCGTTATTCGTTGTTCGCTGTTCATTGCTTTTTGGACTTTGGACTTTGGACTTTGGACTTTGGACTCCGAGCATCAATCTAAGTGCGTTGGGAAAATTCTCATATTCACGAGTTCCTGCACCGTAGCCGATTTTGTCAGTTTGAAAATCCGAAATTTCGTCGTATTCATTACAAACAGTCGAAATAATTGCCGCTCCAGTTGGAGTTATCAGTTCGCCTGTAATTTCGGTTGAATAAACTGGAATGCCGTTTAACAACTCAGCAACGGCAGGTGGCGGAACAGGATATTTTCCGTGTGCGATTTGGACAAAACCACTTCCAACATGAATTTTTGAACAAACAAAGTTCTCAATTTCCAAAATCTCAAATCCGACGCACGCACCAATAACATCAATGATCGCATCCATCGCTCCAACTTCGTGGAAATGAACTTTTTCTAATTCAATTCCGTGAACTTTGGCTTCAGCTTTAGCGAGGTTTTTAAAAATCTTAACAGAACGAGCTTTGACAGAATCGCTCAAATCTGAATTTTCAATAATTCCCTTTATATCTGAAAAATGTTTGTGAGTTTTTTCTTCATCAAAGATTGTTTTTGCGTGAACTGAATTTATTCCAGAGCGATTTACTTCAGTAAATTCAATATCGAAATCTGAAATATTTACTTTTGCAATTTCATTTATCAATTGTTTAGATTCAACTCCCAGCGAAACCAATCCGCCAAGGATCATATTCCCGCTCGCTCCTGCAAAACAATCAAAATATAGGGTTTTCATAAATTTTGGTTTAAGAACAGAGGCAAAATCTCACCCGCTTTTCCACTTAGTTTTTCATCACAATAATCAGACAAAGAACTTTTTTCTGGATTCACTTCCACCAAATAAGCTCCATTTTGTTTGGCAACTTCGGGCAGCATCGCCGCCGGATATACGAGTGCGGAAGTTCCGATTACAAAAAACAAATCACATTCGCTCGCCATTGATGCCGCTTTTTCATAAGACCCGAAAGGCAGCATTTCACCGAATAAAACAACATCAGGACGAACATTTCCACCGCAATTTTTGCAGTTTGCGGGCTTATGCGGAACATCTTCCGCTTTCATTTGAAATTTTTCTTCACAACTTACACAACGCGAACGATTAATATTTCCGTGAACTTCAACAATATTTTCCGAACCCGCACGAGTGTGCAAACCATCAACATTTTGTGTAATTAGTGTAAATTTTTCGAAATGCTTTTCCCATTCAGCCAAAGCAAAATGTGCCGGATTCGGTTCAGATTTCTGCAAAACACCGCGACGATAATCAAACCATTCCCAAACTTCCGGCAAATTTTCCTTGACCATTGTTGCTGATGAAATTTCATCAAACGGCATTCCCTTCCAGACCGCACTTTTACCGCCGCCGCGAAAAGTCGGGATGCCCGATTCCGCTGAAATTCCCGCTCCTGTTAAAACGCAGACACTATTTGCTTCTTTAAATTTTTTCTTTAAAGCACTTGAGATTTGCATATCTGATTTTAACTTTGAATTAAGCAAAACTGAAAGTTATACTTTGCTTTTATTTTAACCGACTTTAGTTAATACAAATATGTCTTTAACCGATTTTCAAAATACTTTAACCGAAAAAATTAAACAAACTGTCAAAAATAATTTTGATATTTCGCTGGAAAATATTGCCGCAGAAATTCCGCCCAAAACCGAATTCGGAGATCTCGCATTTCCCGTCGCATTTGAACTTGCCAAATATTTGAAACAACAAACAGGCGAAAAACAAAATCCCCGTGCGATTGCGGAAAAATTAAAAGCTGATTTATTGGAAATTGAATTTGTTCAGGAGATAAATATTGCCGGACCGGGATATTTAAATATTTTCTATAATCGTTCAGGTTTTCTCACCGCAGCGTTAGAAAATGAGCTTTTGCCAAATGCGAATAATGAAAACGGAGCGAAAATTTGCATCGAGCACACTTCGGTTAATCCGAATAAAGCGGCACATATCGGTCATGTTCGCAATTCGGTTTTGGGCGATACATTTGTGCAAATTCTGCGGGCAGACGGCAAAACTGTCGAAGTTCAAAATTATATTGATAATACAGGCGTTCAAGTCGCTGATGTCGTTGTCGGGTTTATTCATTTGATAAATTTGAATCTGGCAGACATCGTGAGTTTAGCCGACAGATTAAATGATGAAGGCGTATCCTTTGATTATTATTGTTGGGATTTATATGCAAAGGTCGGTGTCGAATATCAGACAAACGAAGATTTAAAAGAAAAACGTGCCGAAGTTTTGTATCTTATCGAAGAAGGCAACAATTCAACTGCAAAAATTGCCGAATTTGTTGCGACTAGAAATGTTCAATGTATTCTGAAAACAATGGAACGTCTTTCAATTCGCTACGATCTTTTGCCGCGAGAATCGGAAATCTTGCACTTGAATTTTTGGCAAAAAGCGTTCGATCTCATGAAGGAACGAAATGTCATAAAATTTGTTGAAGACGGTAAAATGACTGGTTGCTGGGTGATGCCTTTTGGCGAACACGAAGGAAATGACGACAATGAACAGGACAAAATTCTCGTGCGTTCAAATGGAACCGTAACTTATACAGGCAAAGACATCGCCTATCAAATGTGGAAACTCGGACTTCTCGGAATGGATTTTTATTACAATAAATTTTCCGAATACGAAAACGGAAAACAAGTTTGGATCACAACTGCAAAAGAAAATAACAATGAACATCCCGAATTTGGAAGTGCTGAAACAGTTTACAACGTGATTGATACACGCCAATCTTATCCGCAAGAAATTGTAAAACAAGGAGTTGCGACAATCTTCCCCGAAAAAGGTGAAGACGCAAGTGTTCATCTTTCCTACGAAATGGTCGCACTTTCGCCATCTGCCGCCGAAGAATTGGGTTTTGAATTATCGGACGAAGACAAACAAAAATCTTTTATCGAAATGTCGGGCAGAAAAGGTTTGGGTGTGAAAGCAGATGATTTGATAAATCGTTTGGAAAATAATGCTTTCAAGGAAGTTTTCGAACGAAATCCTGAATTTACAGAAGCAAAACAAAAACAAATCGCTCACGAAATTGCTATCGGTGCGTTGCGTTATTTTTTATCCAAATTCACAAAAAATACAGTCATCGTTTTCGACTTCAAAGAAGCGATGGCATTTGAAGGAGAAACAGGAACTTACTGCCAAAACGCAACGGTTCGCATAAATTCAATTTTCAAAAAACTTGATGAAAATGCTTTGGAAAATGCACAGAAATTAATAAAAGAAAATAAAGAAAAAATCGCCGATATATTTAGTGAAAAAGATGGAAACGATTTCTGGTCGGTTATTATTTTGTCTTTCCGTTTGGAAGAAACAATTAAGCAGGCAATCGAAAACACCGAACCCGCATATTTGGCTAAATACACATTCAATTTGGCAAAATCATCAAATCTTTTTTACCAAAAACATCGCATCAAAGACGAACCTGATAAGTTGAAACAAGCCTTGATGATCTGCGTTGCCGAAATCGCACGCAAGTCTTTAACGACGGCACTGGAAACGATGGGAATCAAAGTTCCCGAACGTATGTAATTTGTGTTAAAATCTATTCCAAAAGGAGTAAAAATTATGGCTATAAATGAACAACTAATTCAAACAAAAACCACACACGCTAATTTTCCGATTATAGCTGAAGATGAAATTATTGACCGGGAAAAACAAATTGAAATAGTTAATGGCGAGGAGGAAATCAAAAATATGTCAGGTGCAAAAGCAGGCGGAATCGCCTTGAGATTAGGAGCAGAAATTTGGTTTTTTGCTAGAGATAAAAAATTGGGCAGAGTTTACGGGGCTGATACGATGTTTACAGTCGGAAAAAATGAACGAATGCCTGATGTTGCATTTGTTTCTACCAAGAAGATACCGAAAAAAGGTGAACCGATGAAAAAGTGGAACTTTGCTCCAGATATTGCAATCGAAGTAATTTCGCCGAATGATGTTTATGACAAAATTTTTGATAAAATAAATGATTATTTCAAAGCGGGAGTGAAGCAAGTTTGGCTTGTCGAGCCGCGTTTTGAACGTATCAGAATTTACAAATCGCCCGAAGAATCAATAACTTTGAAAAAGCAAGATGTATTGACCTGCGAAGAAATTTTGCCCGATTTTAAACTTCCTTTGACTGAAATTTTTATAGATTAGTTTGACAATTGATTTTTATAAATGTAATTTCAAATTTAGATGAAACGAGATTTTAACAAAACACAAATTTCCAACTGGCTTTGGTGGCGACATCTTAAAAGCGTTGGTGAACTTGTGTAAATTTTTGAATCTTGTGTAAAAAGATTAAGTTTTATAAAAAGCATCAATGAATAGATTTCGTTGATGCTTTTTTTGTTTTATGAATAACTCATTGGAAAAAGAATTTGAAGATTTGATTTTGCAATATGGCGAGGCGGAAGTTTTTCCCGTCGTCACTAGATTCCCCGCAGATTTGATTACGCCTTTCGGTGCGTATCTGAAACTTGCCGGAGATGCAGAGTATTCTTTCCTGTTTGAATCGGTCGAGGGCGGCGAAAGTCTTGCAAGATATTCTTTTCTCGGTGCAAATCCCGAATTTGTGGTTAAAGAACATAATCAAAATGTGAATATTATCAAAGGCTCAAATTATACGTTTAGGGAAGAATCAATTTATGAATTTTTGAAAGTGTATCTCAAGAAACGAAAGATTGCCGACGCTCAAAATCTTCCATCATTCATCGGCGGTGCAATCGGTTATTTTGATTTTGCGGCGGTTGAATATTTTGAACCTATTTTAAAAAAATCAAAGAAAAATTTTGAATCAAAATCGCAGTCGCAATTCGCTTTTTATAAAACGACCATCGCTTTTGACCACGCCAAACAACAAATTGCAATTATCACCCTAGTTTTTGCTGAAGATTTTCAAAACAAAAAAGAATTATCAGAAAACTTAAATTCAGCCAAACAAACCAACGAAAAAATATTTGAGAATCTGGGAACTGCTGAATTTCCGCAGATTTCACAAAACGAAATCAAATCTAATTCAGAGAGTTCATCGAACTGGGAAAAAGAAGATTTCAAAAATGCCGTTTCACACATCAAAAAATTAATAAATGCCGGCGAATGTTATCAAGTCGTTTTATCGCAATGTTTTACAAAAAAAACAAACGCTTCACCCGAAGCAATTTATCGTGCATTGCGTTCATTAAATCCTTCACCGTATATGATTTTGATGAAATTGAGCGAAAAATCAATCGTCGGAGCATCGCCGGAAATGCTGGTGCGGTGCCGTGATAAAAAACTTGAATATCGTCCGATTGCAGGAACCCGTCCGCGTGGAAAAAATGAATTGGAAGACGCAAAATTTGCCGAAGAAATGCGTGCAGATTTGAAGGAAGTTTCCGAACACACGATGCTTGTTGACTTGGGCAGAAATGACCTCGGAAAAGTTTCGGAATTTGGAAGCGTCAAAGTAAAAGATTTAATGAGCGTCGAGAAATTTTCGCACGTTCAGCATCTTGTCAGTTATTTATTTTCAGACCTAAAAAAAGATTTTGACCAATTCGATGCACTCGCTTCGTGCTTCCCGGCGGGAACTGTTACGGGAGCTCCGAAAGTTCGGGCGATTCAAATAAT
The DNA here is from genome assembly GCA_030859345.1 of Acidobacteriota bacterium. GTDB lineage: Bacteria > Acidobacteriota > Blastocatellia > Pyrinomonadales > Pyrinomonadaceae > Aridibacter. The sequence continues at coordinate 6,453 of JALZKH010000168.1, forward strand.
TCAGGAATTAGAACCGACTGCGAGAGGAATTTATGCGGGTGCGGTCGGATATATTGATTATGCGGGAAATCTCGATACTTGCATTGCAATTCGGACATTAGTTTTAGAAAACGGCGTGGCGAAAATTCAAGCTGGTGCGGGAATTGTTGCCGATTCCGTTCCCGAAACTGAATATCAAGAAACGATTCACAAAGCGAAAGGTTTATTCAAAGCAATAGAATTAGCCGAAAGCGGAAAATATGCGGTTTAATTTATGAGCAACATTTTACAAAAATATCAAGCAAAATTAGATGCGAAACAAGATTTATCAGTTGATGAAACAATCGAAGTTTTCAATGCTTTGCTCAGTGCCACAGATCAAGAGATAATTGCAGCATTTTTAGATTCTTGGGCGAACAAAGGTTACACATCAAACGAACTTGCAACCTGTGCGAATATTTTGCGTGAGAATTGTGTCAAAGTTGAAACTAAACACGATAAGTTTATTGATATTGTTGGAACAGGCGGAAGTAAAGCGAAAATCTTTAATGTTTCAACGGCAGTCGCTTTTGTAGTTGCAGGGGCGGGAATTCCCGTTGCAAAACACGGAAATCGTGCCGCTTCAAGCAACACAGGTAGTGCCGACGCACTTTCAAGTTTGGGGGTAAATATCGTTGCTGAAACAGAACTTGCTCAAAAATGTTTAGATGAAATAGGTATTTGCTTTATGTTTGCTCCGAAGTTTCATAATTTGACAAAACAACTTGCAATGGCGAGAAAATCGCTTGGTAAACCAACGATATTCAATTTACTTGGACCAATGGCAAATCCTGCGAATGCACCGTTTCAACTTATCGGGATTTGGAATAAAGATTTTATGAAACCGTTGACAGAAGCGATTGCAAAACTCGGAACGAAAAAAACTTGGATCGTTCACGGCGAAGACGGTTTGGATGAAATCACTTTGAACGGGAAAACTTTTGTTGCGGAAATTATTGGCGATGAAGTTAATTATTTTGAGATTTCGCCCGAAGATTTTGGATTTGAGCGAAATACATTGAATGATTTTAGTGATGTTTCGCCTGAAATGAGTTCTGAAATTATTCAAGATATTTTAAGTGGAAAAACATCAAATAATTCAGCAAAGGACATAGTTTTGATAAATGCGGCAGCGGCGATTTTTGTTGGTGGATTTGCTGATGATTTTAAGCAAGCAAGAGATATTGCCAGAGAAAGTATTGAGAACGAAAAAGCGTTGAAGAAACTAAATGAATTGATTGAGGAAACAAATAATTGAGTGATAAACCGACAATTTTGCAGGAAATCTTTGCACAAAAAAAGATTCGAGTTGAAGAAGCCAAGCAAGGCTTTGAATACGGCGAATTTGTTAAACGTGCGAAGAAATTTAGAAAGGATGAGATTCCGAATCGTTTTTCTAAAGCATTTTCTGATAAATCCAAAATAAATATTATTGCCGAGATCAAGCGTGCTTCGCCGTCCAAAGGAATTATAAATGACTCTTTTGATGTTGGCGAAGTTGCGACAAATTATCAGGAATTTGGAGCAACGGCGATTTCGGTTTTGACGGAAGAAGATTATTTCAAAGGAAATATCGAAGATTTAATAACAGCAAGAAATTTAACAGATTTACCGATTTTGCGGAAAGACTTTGTTTTTGATGAATTTCAGATATACGAAGCGGCTTTGATTGGGGCGGATGCGATTTTGCTTATTGTTGCAATGCTTGAAGATGAAGATTTGCAAAAACTCTATGCGTTGGCGTGTGATCTCGGTTTAGATGTTTTGGTTGAAACGCATAATTTGGAAGAATTAGTGCGGGCGATTCAACTCGGGGCAAAAATTATCGGCGTGAACAATCGCAATTTGCATAATTTTGAAGTTTCGCTCGATGTTTCGAGAAAATTGGTTGAACACAAACCAAACGATGTTTTATTCATTTGCGAAAGTGGTTTGAGCAATGAAGAAGAACTGGCGGAAATGAAGGAACTGGGATTTGACGGATTTCTTATCGGTGAGAGTTTAATAAAGGCTGAAAACACAGGAAAAATGCTAGAATCTTTGGTATGGACAAACCACATTTAAGGTATAAAAATCAGACTCCGAAAGAGCAGCATTGGACAATCAAACTGCTGGCTTGCGTGAAGTTTTTGAAAGGAATTTTACTCTTTGTTGTGGCGATAAAGTTGCTGACTTTGTTGGATAAAGATTTGAATTTGTGGTTTGCCGATTTTATTTCGAGGCAAAGGATTGATCCCGAAAATACGATTGTCCACACGATCATTGAAAAAATTGCGGGAATTAAGCGGAATCAACTTGTGTTTTTCAGTGTCGGTTCGTTTCTTTATTCGGCGTTGCAATTGACGGAAGGAATCGGACTTTGGCTTGAGAAGCGTTGGGCGGAATTTTTGACCGTAATTGCAACTTCCCTTTTGATTCCGGTGGAGATTTACGAAATTTTTGAAAAATTTACTTGGTTTCGAGTAGCTGCTTTGGTCGTGAATATTTTTATTGTTTGGTATTTATCAACTCGTTTGAAAGATGAGAAGAAAGAAATGATTGAAATTCCTAATTCAGAATTATGACAAAGGTTAAAATCTGCGGTATTACAAATTTAGAAGATGCGTTGCTTTCTGCCAAATTCGGCGCGGATGCGTTGGGGTTTAATTTTTATGTAAATTCGCCGCGTTATATTTTGCCCGAAGTTGCGAGAGAGATAATTGACGAATTGCCCGAAAATGTTTTGAAAGTTGGAGTTTTTGTAAATGAAGATTTGGACAAAATTATTGAAATTGCCAAAACTACAAATTTAGATGCGATCCAACTTCACGGCGAAGAAACGCCCGAATTTGCTAAGGAATTAAAGACAAAAACAGGACTTGAAATCATCAAAGCGTTTCGAGTCAGCGAAGATTTTAAGCCCGAAGATGTTTTACAATATGAAGTTGATGCAATTTTGCTCGATGCTTATTCGCCCAAAGAACATGGAGGAACTGGCGAAACTTTTGATTGGGAAATTGCGAAGAAGGTAAAAGAGATTTCTCCTAAAATGTATTTAGCAGGTGGATTGTCGGAAAAAAATGTTTCAGAAGCCATCCTATTTAATAAACCTTTTGCCGTTGATGCTTGCAGTTGTATTGAATATGAAAAAGGGAAAAAGAATAGAGAAATAACACAAATTTTTATTTTAACAGCTAAAAGTAAAATAAATGTAAAGTTGATAGCATTTGAGTGTTTTGTGAAAAAACACTTTCAATTTTTAGAAACAGATTTTGGTTTTAAAGTAACAAAAACAAAAACAAATTTTAATTCAAGTTCCATTAGATATGAATCAAATAAAGTTTTTGTTAATCCTTGGTATTTTTTGCCTCATTATGATTATGGAGTAAGTTTCGGACTTCTAAAGGATAATCATTGGTTCTCGATTGGCAGTTTATTTCCATTAGATATGAAAATTAACAAAAAGACTGAATACACTTTTGAAAAATTAAGTGAAGTTGAAATTATTGAAAAAAATGTTGCTGGTTTTGCAAAATTTTTATGTAAAAATGGCAAAGATATTCTAACAGGAAAAGAAAAAATTTATAAACAATTACAGAAGAATGAAGATATTCAAAGCAGAAATTATACGGAAAAACTAGAAATTGACTATTCAAGAACGCAGGCTGAAACCGCTTGGAAAAAAAGAGATTATGAAGAAGTTGTAAAAAATTATCAAAAGATCATTGAAAGTCTTTTTCCAGCTGAAAGAAAAAAATTAAAGTATTCAAAAAAATTCTTAAAATAATGAATAATTCACAAAACTTTGAACCGAATGAAAATGGATATTGGGGAGAATATGGCGGGCGGTTTGTGCCTGAGACGCTTGTTTCTCCTTTGGAAGAATTGACCGAGGCTTATTTTGCTGTGCGTGAGACGGCGGAGTTTCGGGCGGAATTTGAGCAATTGTTGAAGGATTTTTCTGGTCGTCCGACTCCGCTTTTTTATGCGAGGCGTTTGAGTGAGGAATTGGGCGGGGCGAAGATTTATTTTAAGCGTGAGGATTTGGGGCATACGGGTTCGCATAAGATAAATAATGCTATCGGGCAGATTTTGCTGGCTCGAAAGATGTCGAAAAAACGGATAATTGCCGAAACGGGTGCGGGGCAGCACGGAGTTGCGACGGCGACGGTTTGTGCTTTGTTCGGGTTTGAATGTGTGATCTATATGGGAACGGAAGATATGCGGCGGCAGGCTTTGAATGTCTTTCGGATGGAACTTTTGGGAGCGGAAGTTCGCGGTGTTGATGCGGGTTCGAAGACGCTCAAAGATGCGATAAATGAGGCTTTGCGGGATTGGGTTACGAATGTTGAAACGACTCATTATTTGCTCGGTTCGGCGTTGGGACCGCATCCGTATCCGTTGATGGTCAGAGATTTTCAAAGCGTGATCGGCACCGAAGCGAGAGAGCAAATTTTGGAAATGGAAGGCAGACTTCCCGATTGTTTGGTCGCTTGTGTCGGCGGCGGTTCAAATTCTATCGGTTTGTTTTATCCATTTTTGCAGGACGCGGAAGTGAAAATGATCGGTGTCGAAGCGGGCGGAAAAGGCAATGTTTTGGGTGAACACGCGGCACGTTTTAATCAAACAAGCGGAAACAAAGTCGGCGTTTTGCAGGGAACAAAAAGTTATTTACTGCAAGATACGCACGGGCAAATTTCTTTGACTCATTCGATCTCGGCGGGTTTGGATTATGCTTCGATTGGTCCCGAACACGCATATTTACACGACATTGGACGAGTTGAATACGCTTCGGCAAGTGATGATGAAGCGTTGGAAGCGTTTCAAACTTTATCGCAAATTTCAGGAATCATTCCCGCTTTGGAAACTTCGCACGGAATTGCTTATGCGATGAAATTGGCGAAGGAAATGAAGCAAGATGAAGTTATTATTGTGAATTTATCGGGGCGTGGCGATAAAGATGTAAATACTGTGGCAGATGAATTGGATAGACGGAACGCGGACACTATGTCCGCCCGTTTATGAGCGAAGCAAATGAACACCTCAAATTTATCAATTGTAAATTTGGGATTTATCTGAGTAATCATTCTTGGAAAATTTGTTTAACTTGTGAGATGTAAAACTATGAACCGTTTGTTCGCTTCGCTGCAAACGGGCGGACATAGTGTCCGCGTTCCAAATAAAGTTATGAGCAGAATTGCGGAGAAATTTGAGCAAATTAAAAACGAGAATAAAAAAGGTTTTATTCCATTTATCACGGCGGGCGATCCTGATTTGGAAACGACTTATGAGTTGATTTTGAAATTGGCGAAATTCGATTCAACCGTTATCGAACTCGGAGTTCCCTTTACAGATCCGATGGCGGATGGTCCGATAATTCAGCTTTCGGCTCAGCGAGCTTTGGAGAATGACGAGATAACGATTGCGAAGATTTTTGATGTTGTTCGGCAAGTTCGACATAAAACGGATGTGCCGATTGTTTTGTTTGGTTATTTGAATCCATTTATGCAGTTCGGGATTGATAAATTGCGGGATGAAGCGAAAAATGTTGGTGTTGACGGATTTTTAATAACGGATATTATCGGCGATGAATTTGTTAAAATGTCGGATAATTTTGCTCGATCCGATATTGACATGATTTCCCTGCTTGCTCCGACGACCAATGATGAAAGGTTGGCGAAAATCACAAGTGCGGCGAGAGGTTTCGTTTATGCAATTTCCCGTGCCGGTGTTACGGGAACACGTAATGATTTAAGTAATGAAGCACAGAAATTAGTTGAGCGTGCGAGAAAAGTTACTGATCTACCGATAGCGGTCGGGTTTGGTGTTTCGACAAATAAACACGTTACGGAAGTTTTAGAATATGCTGACGCGGCGGTAGTCGGTTCGGCGATTGTTTCGGTGATTGCGGAATCTGATAAGGAAAGTGTTGTTGCAAATGTCGGAGAATTTGTTGGCGGATTGTTGGCAAGCTAATTGCAATATATTGAACTCGTGAAATGTTGAATTGAAAAAAAGAAGAAGAAATTTAACCACAGATAAACAGAATAAACACAGATTTTCTGAGACATTTTTATAAAATGTGTTATCTGCTTTTAATTATCAGTGTTTATCTGTGGTCATCTGTGGTTAAGAAATGCTTTCTCTTATTAGCATTTTGCTTATTTAGAGTTGTCATTTGCAAATAATTTGACTGGAAAATAGTCTATAAAGTTTGAACTTACCGTTTGTATATAAAAATTTATGTTAATTGTAATGAAACAGGATGCGACTCAAAGTGATATTGATCGCGTTAATGAAGTTATCGAAAAATTGGGTTTTCGCCCGCACGCGATGCCGGGTGCGGCTCGGACGGCGATTGGAATTACGGGAAATGATGGGGCGGTTGACCGCACGCATTTTGAAAATTTACCGGGTGTTGCCGAAGCGATTCGTGTTACAAAACCTTACAAATTAATTTCAAAGGCGTTACGACCCGAAAAATCAGTAATAAAAGTTGGAAATTCGGAAATTGGCGGTAATGAACTGGCAATCATTGCCGGACCTTGTGCTGTCGAAAGTGAAGAACAGGTTTTTGAAGTTGCTGAAATTGTTGCCAAAAGCGGTGCGAAATTCTTTCGCGGCGGTGCTTTTAAACCGAGAACATCGCCTTATGCTTTTCAAGGGAAAGGTGAGGAAGGTTTGAAAATTCTCGCACAAGTCCGTGAGCAATTCGGTTTAAATATCGTAACCGAAGCGATGGATGAACACGGCGTTGACCTTGTTGAAAAATACGGCGATTGCATCCAGATCGGTGCGAGAAATATGCAGAATTTTTCGCTTTTGAAATATGTCGGCAAAACCCGCAAACCTGTTTTGTTAAAACGCGGAATGTCGGCGACTTTGGATGAATTTCTGCTTGCCGCCGAATACATTATGGCGGAAGGAAATTACGATGTAATTCTCTGCGAACGCGGCATCAGAACCTTCGGAACACACGCACGAAACACTCTTGATCTTTCAATCGTTCCGGCTGTTCATAAACTTACTCATCTACCGATAATTGTTGATCCATCGCACGCAACCGGTAGAAATTATATGGTTAATCCGATGGCAAAAGCAGGCGTTGCAGTCGGTGCAGACGGTTTGATTATCGAAGTCCATCCTTGTCCCGAAGAAGCACTCTGCGATGGAGCTCAAGCGATGTTGCCGAATCAGTATTTTGAATTAAATGAACAGGTCAAAGCGATGCGTGAGCTGATGTTTCCTGTGCAAGAAACTGTTGCGGTTTAGATTTTTAGACTGGAGCGTAAGCGTCCCGCTTGCAATGGTGTGATAGCACGAAAACAAAGTTTATTAACTGAATAGTTTAATTTTATTTATAAAGTTTGCCACATATTTTTCGTGTTTAAGAAACACTCAATGCAAGCGGGACGCTTACGCTCCAGTCGTTTTAATTTTATCTTTTATCCATTGAACCAATGCTTCTTCGCTCAAACTTCCCTCTGCAAGTTTTAGAAAAATTATGTATTTTTCTTCTTGAGTCGCTTCTATATCGAATCCGTTTATCAACAAAAATGTTCGCATCACGACGTAAGCTGTGCGTTTGTTTCCGTCTAAAAACGGGTGATTTTTAGCAATTCCGAAAGCATAAGCGGCGGCTAATTGAGATATTTCTACATTTTCGCCATAAGCAAACAAATTTTGCGGACGGGCGAGTGCTGATGAGAGAAGATTTTTATCTCTGATGCCGTCAATTCCGCCGTGTTCAGCAATTTGGCGTGAATGAATTGCGTAAACAGTTTCTTCTAAAATCCATTTTATTTCCGACATTTTTTACTCCGCTAATTTTTTGAGAACATCTCTGTCTTCACGCATAACCTTTTCGGCGATTTCTAGTTGTCCTGCAAATTCAGGATTATACGGAGTAAGTTCGATTCCGTTTGAAGTTTCAATCGCAAAAAGTGTATCGCCTTTGGAAACACGGAGTTTTTCTAATAATTCGATGGGAATAATCACGCCTGTTGAATTTCCTATTGTTGTAACTTTTAATTTTTTTGTCATTTTGATAAACCTCACGAAGATTATAACAATCGTTATAACAATAAATCAATCAATAAAAAATCTGCATTCGTAACGACACGAATGCAGATTGCTTCATCTTCCGTAAATCGCCTTTTGCCTAATTTGATGAACGGAGTCTGAAAAAACTGTAAAATTGGATATAGCAACTGAGCATTGCCGTAACGATCAGAAGTGTAAATGGAAGAAAACGAAACGATTCGGGCAAGACTACGCCGAGCGTTTGTTTGAACATCAAGCCGAGCATTATTGCGAAAACTACAATCAAACTTCTGCCGAGTAACCAGTTCCCGAATTCCGGTTTCTCGTCCGATTGTATAAAATAAGGCAACACGACAACTGCTAAAAGTGTTAAACCTAAAAATATCGTATCAAATGCGACAACATTTAAATTTTGTCCTAAATCTACCGCCAAAAAAAACAAAACAAAGGTTGTATCAATTGCGAAGTTTGAATTTTCGCTTGTTCTTGCTTTCGTTAAGCTTGTTGCTGCTTCCATTTTTTCTTTGAATTATCTCCTTCAGACAAAACTTCTGCCTTGGTAATCAACAATCGCAAATTGCAAATTATTTCCTGTTTTTCGGATTGCTGAACTGTGAATAAGCTACACGGAAAAGTTCTGAAAGAGCTTTTGCGGTGTCTTCCGAAAGATTTTTATCGGCACGTAAATGTGCTTCGACAATTTCGGGAGTTGCTTCGTGCGGGTAATAGACGACCGCTTCGACATCTTCCGAATTGCTCTTTTTACGCATCACGCGATCAATCGGCATATCGAGCCAATCGGTTAAACGTGCAATGTTGTCGGCATCAGGTTTTCCCGTTCCGTTTTCGATGCGTGAAAGTGTTGATGCGGAAACTTTTGTTTTATCCGCCACATCACGCAAGCTAAGTTTTAATTCTTCTCGACGGCGTTTGATCGCACGTCCGAGTTCGATTGTGCTTATCAATCCATCATTTTTTGATTTATTTGCCATAATAATTTTCTCCACTTTTGCTACAGATTTGAATACAAGTACTAACCTGTTGAAGACTGCACTTGTGCCATCTATAAAACAAGTTATCACAATAAAATTTTAATTGCAACACCGCGTTTCACGCTTGCAACATAAAAAACCTTGTGATACTATGTTTCACAGATGAAACATTTATAGTTTTATCGTTTCTTTTAAGTATCAATGATTTCAAGATGTTACTTAGAAAGTGAGGTAAAAAGATGGCAGTTAAAACAGATACAAATAACGAGACGGAAAAAAGAACGAAAAGAGCGAAATCAATTTCGGCGATGGGTTTAGTCAATCGTGAAGGCGATTTGTTTCGAGTTTCGACTCCTTCCCTGCGTGGTCGGCAAATTTCCTATGAAGTAAAGCGTGATGAAGCGGGCAAGATTCGTTGTAATTGTTTGGAATTCGAAGAAGCCGTCATCGAGGATTCGAAATTTCGCTGCGAGCATATTTTAGCAGTAAAATTTGCACTCGTAGAACAAAATACCGAATCCGTTACCAGGAAAAATAAACCTGTAAAGGTTGAAACGGAAATTACTGTTTCAAAAAACACAAAAGACGAAAACGCTACTGAGTTACGCGGGTCCAAGCGTAGCGAACAGAAGGCAGATGAAGTTCAGGAGGCGGTCGCGGTTGATGGACAAACTGCGGCGAAACAAAATCCCGAACTGAATCCACTTGCGAACACACGAGGTAAAAATAAAATGACACAGAATAATTTAAAAGAAATGCCGTTTATCACAGCTGAAGAAGCGGAAAAATTTGAGAATATGGCTGACGATGTGCAGGAAGTTGATGTTGAGAATTCAAACAATGTTTTGGATTTTCCGACCAAACTTAAAGCATTGCGAAAAGATTTAAATCCTGAATTGGTCAAACAAAGACAGGGTTGGACAAATCGCAACGGCGAAGTGCAAATGGTTGATTATGTTGAATGGCATACGGTTGCGGATATTTTGGATGAAACAACTCCAAACTGGATGCACTCAGTCAAAGATATACGGCAAATCGGCGACATAATTACCGTAACGGTTGCCCTTACGATTGATGGAATTGTTAGAGAAGGAATCGGTACAGGAAAAGCCGAGTCGGAAATGGGAATCAAGAAAGCCGAACACGATGCCTTAAAACGTGCGGCTGTTAAATTCGGAATTGCGAGAGAATTATACAAGCAAGAATCCGACACAATCGAGCGTGAAGGTGCAGTTCAGGTAAATGCGAACAATAACGAAAACGGTTTCCCGGCAAATCCGATTGCTAAATCGCTTTCTGATTTAGTAACGGCGAAACAACTTGGAATGATCCGGGCAATTTCCAGAGAGATCGGAATTGATGCGGATGAAGAATCAAACAAGGTTATGAGTTGCCGAACCGATGAATTATCAAAACGTGCGGCATCAAACCTAATTCAGCATTTGCAGGATTTTCAGCAAAATCAAGTTTCCGATGCACCGATGCGTCGGGCAGGTTAAGTCTGGAAAGTTTAGACTTTCGGACTTTGGAAAACGGGTTGCGAATTTTACCGTTCACTTTCTCCACGAAAGGGTAGCCGTCACCTCACTCGTAACTCGTTTCCTTAATTTCCAACAACAACAAAAGGCTTTACCTCAAGATTATTGGTGAAGCCTTTTATATTATAAGCCAAAAAATAAAGAAATTGTGCCCACTAATAAACGCAAAAGGACGCAAAACGGAGAAGAGAAAAAGCAGCAATTTTAATCATTGATTTACTTTGTGTTAATTAGCGTTTATTCGCGGGAAAAATCTTTGAATTTACAAAAGCGAGCATAGGACAGAAAATTAAAATAAAAGGATAT
>JALZKH010000004.1 GCA_030859345.1 Acidobacteriota bacterium
GAGGATATGTTTCTTGATATTGATACGGCAGATAAGGCATTGGAAAATCCGCAAAATTTGAAAATAAATCTAAAACACGCCGCTTTGACAAATCGTGCATTTGAAGCAACGCAAACCTCACGGATGACAAACGAACCGCTTACCGAAGAAGAATTAAAACCTTTGCAAGAATGGAAAAATGATCCGAATCGTGAGATTTCCGATAGAACCGTGCGTCTGCTTTTAGGACTCCGTTAAGCGTTTAATTTTTTCTTTGAGTTTTCGTGTCGTATTTTCCACGACGCTGATGGGAATATCATTTGAAAAATCCGCTTTGGGCAAAAGTTCGTTGGTCGTCAAATCATTTAATTTATTTTTCGCGGCAATATCGTTTTCTACTTCTGTTATGATCTGATTTTTGTTAAATGTTTTTCTCAATTTTAAGCCGACATAAAATGTCGAAAGCTGCCAACCGCCCATCGCTAATAAAAATCCGGCAGTCAGTAAAACTAATTGAAATTCCGAACCCAAATCCGAAAATCTTACGAATAAATACAAACCCGAAGCGATACTGACAATCGCACTCATTAAACTAAGCACCAAATTCGTGCGAATCTGTTCCTGCGGAGTTTCGCCGCCAAATGACAAGTTTTTTGATTTCTTTTTAAAATCATTCAGAAATTCACCACATTGTCGGCAGTAAGTGTTTTCCGTTTGGTCTGATCTTCCGCAATTTGGACAATACATAAATTAGTTCGTTATTCGTTATTAAAACCTAACACATAAAACGATTGATAACTTAAAAAGTTCAATTTCCGTTTCTTTTTCTACGTTCAATTTCTTTGCTTATCAAATCGAGTTCCCGACTGACTTGTCCTGTAACGGACGAATTTTCTTTTGCCCGACGAATCAAATACGGCACGGCATCCGCGACGGGACCATACGGAACATATTTTGAAACATTAAAATTATTGTCCGCTAAAACGTATGAAAGATTGTCGCTCATTCCGTAAAGCTGTGAGAAAAATATGTGCGGATGATTGTGGTCGAATCCTTTTTCTGCGATCTTTTGAGCAAGCATTTGAACGCTTTTTTCGTTGTGTGTTCCGGCGACAAAAGCTATATCTTCGATATTTTCCAGACAATAATCAATTGCCAGATCATAATCTCTGTCCGTTGCCGCTTTATCGGGCTGAATCGGCGAATCATAATCCATTTCTGAGGCACGGTCACGCTCTTTTTCCATATATGCACCGCGGACTAATTTTACCGCTAAAATGTAACCTTTAGCTTTGGCTTCGGCGTGAGATTCTTTCAAATAATCCAAACGGTCGTGGCGGTAAAGTTGAATCGTGTTAAATATAATCGGCAATTCCCGATTGTATTTTTCCATCATTTCGGTTGCCAAAAGATCAATCGCATTTTGAATCCAGGATTCCTCCGCATCAATAAATACAGGCTGTTGAATCGAATGTGCATATTCGCAAATCTCGTTCACACGCCTTTTTGCATTTTCCCATTTCGTAATATTCGATTTTTTGGCAAGTTCAACGCCATCGCTGATTTTCTCAAGCGTTCCGATCGGTGCAATTCCCGTAACCTTAAAAACTGCAAACGGAATATCAACATCATTTTTCGCACGTTTCAGATTCAGAATAGTTTCTTCCTTCGTGCGTTCAAAATCTTCTTCCGTCGATTTCCCTTCAACCGAATAATCTAAAATCGTTCCAATGTTCGAATTGCCCAATTTATCAATCGTCGGATCGCATTCTTCAATCGTTTCGCCGCCGCAGAATTGTTCAAAAACCGTATTTTTGATTATCCATTCAACGGGCAAACCGATTGACAAAGCAAAATTTGCCGCAGTTGTGCCGATACCGTTCAAAATTGGGGAATTCATCATTTTAAACATACGGTATTTTTCGCGTAATTCCGCATCCGTTTTATCGGAAAACGCCGTTTCGGTATCTTGAAAATCGAGTTTATGATTATTATTCTGCATTTTTTATATCGCTTAAAAATTCCATCGCCTCTTTGCTGAATTCAATTCGGTCATAAATGTCTTCAAGTTTTAACTCGCATTTAATATTTTTGATTTTAAAAATCTCATCCGTCCCGAAATATGCAAATAATTTCCAATTCCCATCACTTTGCCGCACAAAATGTTCAACCATCGGTTTGTCTTGTGAAACTAAAATATAATCAGTCAGAGTTTCGTTAAATTTGCTAAGGCGATGAAATTTTGTGTTGCGGTCAAAAAGTTCGGTTGATGGAGATAAAACTTCGATAATTACTTTCGGATTTATGATTATGTCAGTATGTTCGTCGTGAAATTCAGGTTTGCCGCAAAAAATAACAATGTCGGGATAAGAAAACATTCCCTTTAAAGATTTTCCGACCATTTTGGCAAAATCACCACTTTGGATTTTTGCGTCTTTTACTCTTGCCTGACAATCAGTTTTTTTTAATTGCTGATGAATTTCGCTAATTAAATTAACGGATACAATTCCGTGATCTTCACTTTCCCCAGCCATCGCATAAATATATCCGTCAATATATTCGCTTCTTTCAAATGCGTCTCGTTCCATTTCGAGATATTCGCCGATGGTATATTTTCGCTTTGATTCAGGTTTTCTTTGTGCTAATCCCATAGATTTAATTTTACAACAATTCGGCGAAAAATAAACGTCTATTGAGTCTTAATGAAATTTACTTTATCATTTCACTTTTATCTTGATGGAGAATTTATGAGCAAAAAACTTCCGACACGGATTGAAGATTATTCGGCTTGGTATAACGAAATTGTAAAACGTGCGGGATTGGCGGAAAATTCGCCCGTCCGCGGTTGTATGGTGATTAAACCTTACGGTTTTGCGATCTGGGAAAAAATGCAGCGTGCGTTGGACGATATGTTCAAAGCGACGGGACATCAAAACGCATATTTTCCGCTTTTTGTTCCGAAATCTTTTCTTGAAAAAGAAGAAAAACACGCCGAAGGTTTTGCCAAAGAATGTGCGGTTGTAACCCATTACCGCTTAAAAGCAAATCCCGATGGCGAAGGTTTGATTGTTGATCCAGATGCAAAATTAGAAGAAGAATTAATTGTCCGTCCAACATCAGAAACGGTTATTTGGAACACATACAAAGGCTGGATTCAATCGTGGCGTGATTTGCCGCTTTTAATAAATCAGTGGGCAAACGTGGTGCGTTGGGAAATGCGAACCCGTCTGTTTTTACGCACAACGGAATTTCTCTGGCAGGAAGGTCATACGGCTCACGCCACCGAAGCGGAAGCGATTGCCGAAACCGAACAGATGCTCGGAGTTTATGCCGAATTTGCTGAAAGCTGGATGGCTCTGCCCGTAATTCAAGGCTTAAAAACCGAGGCGGAAAGATTTGCCGGTGCGGTAGAAACTTACTGCATCGAGGCTTTGATGCAGGACGGAAAAGCTCTGCAAGCCGGGACTTCGCATTTTTTGGGGCAGAATTTTTCAAAAACTTTTGATGTCCAATTCGTCAATCAGGAAAATGAATTGACTTATCCGTGGGCAACGAGTTGGGGTGTTTCGACACGTTTGATGGGTGCTTTGATTATGGCACACTCTGATGACAACGGTTTGATTCTGCCGCCGAAACTCGCTCCGATTCAAGTCGTGATTGTCCCGATCTTCCGCGAACCGAAGGATTTAGCAGAGATTTTTGAGAAAATAAATCCGGTAATTGAAGAACTAAAATCTCTCGGCATTACGGTAAAATTCGATGATGATGATAAATACAAACCCGGATATAAATTTGCCGAATACGAATTGCAGGGAATCCCCGTGCGTCTGGCAATCGGGATGCGTGATCTGGAAAACGGCACGATTGAAATTGCCCGCCGTGATAATTTAACTAAAGAAACTCGGCAAATTGAAGGCGTTGCCGAATATATCAAAAATTTGATGGACGAAATTCAGCAAAGTATTTATGACAAAGCCTTAAATTTCCGTGAGGAAAATACTTTCTCGGTTAATATCTGGGAAGAATTTAAAGAACAAATCGAAAAAGGCGGATTTGTTTTGGCACATTGGGACGGAACTGCCGAAACGGAAGAAAAAATCAAACAGGAAACCAAAGCGACGATTCGCTGTATTCCCCTAAATTCAATTGAGATGGCTGGCGAATGTGTTTATTCAGGTAAAGAATCTGCAAAAAGAGTTGTGTTTGCAAAAGCATATTAACCAAAAGGCACTCATAATGTTTTAAAAATGAATGCCTTTGCAGAAATTACTTTTAATCTTTCAAAATTCCTCTCGAAATGACAATTTTTTGAATCTCGCTAGTGCCTTCGTAAATTGTTGTAATTCGTGCATCACGATAATATTTCTCGACGTTATAATGCCGCGAATAACCATTTCCGCCGTGGATTTGGATTGCATCAGCACAAACTTCATTTGCTATTTCACTGGCAAAAAGTTTTGCCATTGAAGCATAAATACCTGTTTTTTTGTGATTTGAATCTTTTAATGAAGCGGCTTGCAAGGTTAAAAGCCGTGCAGCTTCGATTTTGGTTGCCATATCTGCTAGTTTAAATTGAATCGCCTGAAATTCGGAGATTGGTTTACCGAATGCGATTCTATCTTTTGCGTAATCTTTTGATTCTTCAAATGCGGCTTGGGCAATTCCGACGGATAATGAACCGATGCCGATTCTGCCGTTGTCAAGACTGTTAAAAGCAACCTTCATTCCATCGCCGATTCCGCCGAGTATATTTTCTTTTGGAACTCGAACATCCGCAAAACTCATTTCAGTTGTTTTTGAAGCACGTTGTCCGAGCTTGTGTTCAACCGAAGAAACGCTCAAACCTTGGCGTTCTTTTTCAACAATGAAAGCCGTGATTTCATTTTTGCCGTTTTCTTCGCCCGTTACCGCCATTACAATGTGCGTATCGGCTTCGCCACCGTTTGTAACCCAGGATTTTGTGCCGTTAATTAAAAATTCGTCGCCGTCTTTTACGGCACGAGTTTTTAAATTCGTCGCATCGCTGCCGGCTTGCGGTTCGGACAAACAAAAAGCTCCGAGTTCTTCGCCTTTTGCCAAAGGAACGAGAAATTTTTGTTTTTGTTCTTCCGTTCCGAAACTCAAAATTGGGTAACAGCATACCGAATTTGTTACACCGACAATGACTGCAACCGATGCGTCGGCTTTGGCGATTTCTTCCAAAGCAACCGCATAAGAAACCGAATCAAATCCCGCACCTCCGTATTCTTCAGGAATTATCATTCCGAGAAGCCCGAATTCAGCAAGTCCTTGCAATTGTTTTTTAGGAAATTTTTCCTCTTCGTCATATTCTCTGGCAAGCGGTGCGATTTCTTGTTGAGCAAATTCGCGGACGGAATTTCGCACCATTTCCTGTTCTTCGTTCAAATCAAAATTCATATTTGTTATTTATATTTCAAAGTTTGTTATGATTTAATTATAAGTTACGAAACAATTTTATAGAAATATGGATAAGAAGATTGTTTATTATGGATTTTAAATATAATTGTTAATAAACTCTAACGCTACAAAAAACAACGGGTTATGAAATAAATTCTGGCATTCTGTTTGCTAGAAATATTTTATAGAAGTAAAACGTATTAAATTAGTTCGATTATAAGGAGGAAATTATGGAAGGACCATTAAGAGGAATTTTAGCCGGAATCGCGGCGTGGAAATGGGGCGGCGGATGTCTATCAACTATCGCCATTTTTGTTTTAGTCTTTTATTTGCTGGGTTTTGTTAGTTGCTAGATTTATAAAAAAGGTATTCTGATTTTATAGAACACCTTTTTTATTTTGAAAATTGATTTTATTTATGATGCGGTTTGAGAAGCATCGCGGATTACCAAATCAAATGTGCTTGGAGCGATCTTTTCAAATCTTCGATTTCTGTTCAGTGAAACAGCAATCGAAATGGTCGGATTGTTACCCTTAAATTTAAATCCGCCCGCAACCAGCAAATTATATAATTGATTAACGTGCAGAGGCTCATCCGCTTCACGCAAAATCAGAGTGCAGGCTTGCGTAATCGTTCTGTCTGAAAATCTTTGACTGACGGGCTCAATATGAGAATTGACAGGAGTAATTCCCCGATTGTTATTGTTTCTGTTTTGGTTATTATTTTTGTATGATCCAGAATTGTCCCGATAATTATCGTTTGAATATCTGCGATTGTTCGGATTGTTACGCGGATTATCCTGATTATTGGAATATTGATTATCTCGATTATTGGAATAATTATCCCGATTATTATAATACTGATTGTCTTGATTATTTTGATTTCTATACACCGCATTCTGAAGATCGGCAGGAATCTCATAATCGTCATCGTCATCACGCATATTTTTTACTAAATTATTCGGATGACTACCGGAACGAATTCTTGACAGCAAACTGTAAATAGCTTGTTCGGTTTTTTCAAGTGCCTCGATCTCCTGACTCAATCTTTTAACTTCAGCCTCAACCTCTTTAAGTTGCCCGACCAACAGATTTTGGGCTTTGCGGGTTTGCCTCAGACTTTGCTCAAGAGTTCCAATCAGATTTTCGTTTACCATTGGTTCAGACATAATTTTGTTCAGCGAAATCCCTTAAAAATTTAAACCGGATCGTAATGTAATTAATGAATTATCCAAATTCTCAATATTCATTATCAATTATTGTCATTTATTTCTTTCGATCATAAAGGTCGGGATTTCCTCTAATGCTAAACAATACTCTGTTTTAGGTAACATTTCAAGATTTTTTTCGGCTTTTTCCGCAAATTCGTATGCCTTTTGCCTTGTTTTTTCTAAATATCCGTTAGTATTTAATTTGTCCAAAAGTAAATTTCGTGAATTATTTTCATATTCGCCTTTCCGCATTATTTCTTCCAATTCAGCTTTAACATTCGCATCATTCTTGACCAAAAATATCAAAGGCAAAGTTAATTTTCCTTCTAACAAATCTGCTCCCGATGCTTTGCCTAAAACGTCTTTATCCGCCGTAAAATCCAACACATCATCCGCCAGTTGAAAGGCAATTCCAAGATTTTTGCCGTAATCTTTTAAGGCTTTCTGAACCTCGCCGGAAGCATTTCCCAAAATTGCTCCGATCTCACAGCAAGCAGAAAAAAGGTATGCGGTTTTTCTTTGCAATATGTCAAAATATCCCTCTTCGGAAATATCCGTCCGACCGAGCATTGTCAGTTGAATCAACTCGCCCTCTGTCATTTTTCGCGTTAGTTCGGTTAAAATATCAAGAATTTCCAAACTTCTCTCTTTCAAAGACGTTTCAAACGCAGACATATAGAGCCAATCTCCCATTAAGACGGCGGATTGATTTCCAAAACGTGCGTTTACCGAAGTCCGGTTTCGCCGCGTGTCGGCATTGTCAATTATGTCATCGTGAACGAGCGTCGCCGTATGAAGCATCTCCATAACCGTCGCCAACCGAATCACACTTTCACTCGAAGAATTGCCGCCGACGGCTTTGTTTGCAAGGATTAAAAGTGCCGGACGAACTCGCTTTCCGCCTGAAGCACGCAAATAATCGCCGAGATATTTGACAACCTGAATGTTAGAATTTGCCTGTTGTTTAAATTCTTCTTCGACCAAAGACATTTCATCCTTGACCAAACCGAAAATCTTCGCGGCAAACACATTCGGATTTTGTTTTGCAAATTGTGGGCTGAAAGTCTGCATCTGATATTTAAGTTTTTAACAAAGATTTACCAACTATCAATCACTGAGTTACCGATAATTATCGAACTGCATATCAATACCGAAATCTTTTTTCTTCAGCTCCTGCATAAGTTCTTGCAGATCATCACGATTTTTTCCGGTAACTCTGACCGATTCACCCTGAATTGCCGCCTGAACTTTTAGTTTCAAAGTTTTTATAAATTTGACGATTTCCTTTGCTTTATCCAGCGGAATTCCCTGCTGAATTTTTATAATTTGCCGGACAGTTCCACCTGCCGCAGGTTCTTTCGGCTCGTATTGCAAAGCCTTTAAAGACACGCCCCGCCGGACGAGTTTGCTTTGAAGAATGTCGTTCATATTTTTAAGCCGCGTGTCGTCTTCCGCACTAATAATCACTTCTTTATCATGCAGACTAACCAAAGCCTTACTTCCCTTAAAATCAAATCTCTGACTTAATTCTTTCCGGGTTTGATTGATTGAATTGTCCACTTCCGCGTAATTTGTTTTTGAAACAATATCAAATGAATTTTCTTTTGCCATAAAAGTATAATAATGTAGTTTTTGTATAATATCGAACTGTTAGAGAATCTAATTTTATTTTACTATTTTTAACATTAATTTTTTGAACTCGATTTATGACAGAGAAAAAGAGAAAAAGAATAAAGAAGCGAATTAAATTCAGAAAAAAGAACTTCTGCCCCAGATGCAAAATTAAAGTTCCGTTCTATCAATATCATTGTAAATACTGTGGTTCTGCAATCAGCAACAATCTGACTTATGTGATTTTATCCTACGGAATTTTAATTCTTGTTTTTGTAATGCTTATATTGTATTTCTTTCTCATTTATTACAACAGAAAAGATACTTATGTGCCGATGGGTAGCGATATCATGGATTTGATATTGTTAGGTTTTTTCAACAAGTTACGCAAGCTCGTATATGCAGAAAATTTTCCTGGAATCTACAAAATCAGCAAAGAAAAATCTTAACAACTACAAATTCAGATTGAAAAAGCCTTCAAAATTTTTAGTCGTTTGTTCAGCTAATTTTTCAAATTCGATTTCATAAAAATCGGCAAGAAACCTAGCTGTTTCGACAACTCTCGCCGGCTCATTGCGTTTCCCGCGAAACGGCACCGGCGTTAAATAAGGACAATCCGTTTCAACCAATAATTTTTCAAGCGGCACGACCTTCGCCGCTTCACGCAAATTATCAGCCTTTTTAAATGTTACATTTCCCGCAAATGAAATTAAAAATCCAATTCCCATCAAATCCAAAGCCATTTCAGCAGTCCCGCCAAAACAGTGCATAACTCCGCCGCGAAAATCTTTGTGTGAACACTCCTCCCGCAAAATCCGAACCGTTTCATCATTTGCATCGCGTGAATGAATAATTATCGGCAAATCCAACACTTTCGCCACATTTATCTGCCGCCGAAAAACTTCTATCTGCACATCCCGCGGCGAATGTTCATAATAATAATCTAGTCCAATTTCGCCCCAAGCGATTATTTTTTTGCTCGAAGTTAATAAATGAATCAAACGCTTTTCAACTTCGTCCGTGTATTCCGAAGCATCGTGCGGATGAATTCCAACCGAACCAAAAACACAATCATATTTTTCAGCAAGTTCAACGGTTTTCTCAAATGAATCATCATTCGCACTTCCCGTCCCGACATTAAGCATCGCCGCAACACCCGCATCTAAAGCATTTTGGATAACTTCGTCGCGGTCTTCATCAAATTTTTCGCCGTCTATGTGGCAATGTGAGTCAATTAATTTCATTTGTGAGTCAGTTCGCTTTTATTTTCTTTAGTGACCCGAATCAAAAATCGTAATGCTTCATTTACAGCTTCGGAAGTTGGAAAAACTCTCGCAACATCAATATCAAGCTGAATTTCATTGTCCTGCAAAAGTTTTCTCCCAATCCCGACCTTTCGCACTTTTAACTTTGTCAAATCATATTCAGGCTCTAATTCATCATTCAAATCTTCCGTTTTCATAATCTTTTCTCTCTTTAGATGTAACTTTTCTTGCATTTATGATTCTTATTTTATCACCTCTTTCGGCATAAGAAACAATTAAAATCCTTTCGTTTTCAGACTGCCCAACCAAAATAAAGCGATTTTCGTCTTCGGAATGTTTCGGATCAAATAAATCCACATTAAATAAATCATCGAATGCAGAAACAGCTTCATCAAAACTGATTCCGTGTTTTTTCAAATTTGATTCCGCTTTTTCTTTATCCCATTCAAATTTCATTTGTGAGTTAATTCGCCTTTGTTTTCCTTCGTAATTCTCGCCAAAAATCGTAACGCTTCATTAACAGATTACGAACTCGGAAAATCTTCGGCAACATCCTTTTCTAAAATTACAGTTCACTTCGTTTCGTTATATTTTTCAGCAAAACGATTCGGCTTAGATTTTGAATAATCTAAATCATACTCTGGCAATAATTCATTATTTTCATCCATTTTCATTTTCGTTTTTTTCGGCATTGTTTATTTTTCTAATTTTTAGGTTGAATAATCTCAAATGAATCAATAAATTTCTTAGCAATTATATCAAACTCATTTTCTACATTTTCACTTGAATCTTTTTCGGGCAATAAACCCGCCATAATCTCATAGGTTCTATTTTCATCAGCTAAAGCTAAAATATAAATAATTCCTTTACTCTCAAGTTCTAATTTGTAAAATTTGCCTTTAACATTTGGGTATTTCGAGATGTCTTTTTCGTCTAAATTTTTAACTGCTCCGAATATAACTTTATTGTTTGACTCAATAGATTCAAAATAATTTGGAATACTATTTTCATTAAAATCATCCAAATAATTTTTAGATGAAACTAAAAATCTTATTCCATCAACCTGACAACTAATACCATAAATGTTTATTGGACGCGGTTTTTCCTGAAATGATTTAAAGTCTTTTTTTGGTTCACACGGAAAATCTACTTTAACACCTGCTTCTTTTGCAACAAATGTTCTCCATTTTAAATCCTTGAAAAAAGTTTCATTATTGCATTGAGTAAAAAAAACTAAACCACTCTGCATTGGAAATGCAGAGGTTTAATGTGGACTGAAAGTCCTAATCCAGAATGAATTTGTCATTCTTGCTATTTGAATCTTGCCGATGATGCTCCAAGTAGGCTTGTAC
>JALZKH010000064.1 GCA_030859345.1 Acidobacteriota bacterium
CCCGAAAATTAGTCGGTCAAAGCACCGACTACCACGAATTTTCTAAGAACAAAGAACTGTCGCCCTTTCAGGGCTAATAAGGAAACCCACGCTGCAAGCAGACGGGGAATTCTTTTAGATTAAAATCTTTTTTATCCGTGTTCATTTGTGATTCAAATATTCTTTTCCTATTCGTGTCCTTTTCGTGTTTGTTAGTGGCTAATTTCCCACCGTTAACACAACTTTGCCCTTAGTTTTGCGGTCTTCTATTGATTGATGTGCTTCCTTCGCATTTTCGAGTGGAAATTCCGTGATCTCAACTTTCAATTTTCCCGAAGCGATGTGTCCGAGCAATTCTTTTGTAAATCTGATGCGATTTTCAACCGATTCATTCATTAACCAATAGCCTTTGATGGAATGATTTTTATACATCAAATTTAAAACTGAAATTTTGAAATCTTCGCCGCTTGCTGAACCGTAAACGATCATCGTTCCGTGTGCTGCTAAAACTTTTAGATTTTTCGCCACAATGTCGCCGCCGACCATTTCAATTATCAAATCCGCACCGTTGTTATCCGTCGCTTCCAAAACTTTTTCTGTCCAGTTATCATTTGAATAATTAATCGTTTTATCAGCACCCAGACTTTTTACAAACTCCAATTTCTCTTCGCTCGAAGCCGTGCCGATTACTTTCAATCCTTTGTCTTTTGCAAGTTGAACCAACAAACTCCCAACGCCGCCCGCCGCCGCGTGAATCAAGATGCTTTGTCCCGATTTTGTGTCGTTCAAAAGTCCGAGTGCTGTCAAACCCTGCACCAACAAAGCGTTCGCTTCGCTGTAACCCAATTCGTCGGGAATTGGAATCACAGAATTTGCTTTTGCCGTTGCAAATTCAGCATATCCGCCGCTCGAAGTTGTCGCCAAAACTCTCTGTCCCAGTTGCAAATTTGTAACACTTTCGCCCAATTTCTCAACTGTTCCGGCGGCTTCATAACCAAGCGTGAACGGCAATTCCGGCTGTGCCAAATAATTTCCCGAACGCATCATCGTATCGGCATAATTTATACCCGCCGCAGCAACTTTTACTAAAATCTCATCCGCTTCCGGTATCGGTTTTTCAATTTCTTCGAGCGTTAATTTATCAACTCCGCCTAATTCATTAACTCTGATTGCTTTCATTTGTTTTCCAATTTATCTAATTATTCTCAAGTATTTTGCTATCAAGCATTTTTAGCCTTCTGCAAATCTATTGCCCGTCCATATTGTTTCGGAATATCAATTTGTCCGCCCAATTCCTGTGCCGCATGAAATGGAAAATATGGTTCACGCAAAAATTCGCGTGCCAATAAAACAGCATCCGCTTCACCATTTTGCAGAATTTGTTCGGCTTGTTTCGCTTCCGTTATCAAGCCAACTGCCCCAGTCGGAATTTCGGCTTTTTCGCGTATTTCCGCCGCGAACGGAACTTGATAACCGGCACCGATTTTGATGTCGGCAGACGGAACATTTCCACCGGATGAAACGTCAATCAAATCAATTCCAATTCCTTTTAAATGTTTACAAAACTCAACTGATTGCTCAATATCCCAACCACCTTTCGTCCAATCGCTTGCAGAAATGCGAACAAAAACAGGTAATTTTTCGGGAACTGTTTTGCGGATGATCTGTGCGATCTCAAGCGGGAAACGCATACGATTTTCCAAACTTCCACCGTATTTGTCGTCGCGTTTATTTGAAAGCGGCGACAAAAATTCGTGCAGTAGATAACCGTGTGCGGCGTGGATTTCGACAACTTCAAAACCCGCTTCGACCGAGTGTTTTGCCGATGCTTCAAAATCATTTCGGACTTTTTGCAAACCGCTTTCGTCCAAAGCCTTCGGCATTCTGAAATGTTCCGCAAACATCTCCGCCGTTGGTGCAACAGGTTGCCAACCGCCTTCGTTATCATCCAAAACTTTACCGTTTTCCCACGGCGGAGCGGTCGAAGCCTTGCGTCCGGCGTGAGCGAGTTGAATTCCCGCAATCGCTCCTTGTTCTTTGATAAATTTGTTGATTCTTTTGTAACCTTCGGCGTGTTCATCTTTCCAGATTCCCGCGTCCTGCGGCGAAATCCGACCTTCCGGCGAAACCGCCGTCGCTTCCTGAATTACAAGTCCCGCACCGCCGACCGCACGGCTTCCGAGATGCACCAGATGCCAATCCGTCGGCATTCCGTCCTCGCTTGAATACTGACACATCGGCGAAACCCAAATCCGATTGCTAAATTCGATCTCTCTTAATTTATACGATTCAAAAAGTTTACTCATTTTTATTTCCCTTGCTCGTTTATCTAATAATTCACCACAATTTTTTTCGCCATTCGGCTCATTGGGCAGGCACAAGACACTGCCCCTACAATTAATTTTTTTCCTATTCGGGTTCATTCGCGTATCGCGGGCAAATTCTTCTCTTAAACTTGTCCCTTCCAGTTCTTACTCTCAGAAATTTCCTGCCAACGCTCGCGGATTCTTCGAAAATCCTTTTCGCGAAAATCTATCTTCTCCAACATTTCAGCATTTTCCTTCCAACGTCCCGGTTTTGTTGTGCCAACAATTGCCGTGTCAACACCTTCAATTGCTAACGTAAAATTTAAAGCGGTTGCCACAGATTCACTCATATTTTTATCGAGAAAATCATATTGCAAAGCCTGAATTCTGTCCCAATATTCGTGATGATATGAGTCTTCGGGTTTAGCATCATTCCGCCAAACCGCATTGGCAATCGGGCGTTTGGCAATAATGCCCATTTCACGTTCTCGTGCAAGTGGAATTGTTAAATTAATCGCTTCCTGATCGGCGATGGAAACAGAAGTTTGTAAGGTATCGAAAAAATCAGTTTTGATGGCGGCTTTTGCGTCTTCACCATCACCGGAATATCCCGCATAACGTATATAACCTCGTTCTTTTGCAACGATTAAGGCTTCAATAACTTCGCCGCGTTTGATTGTTTCCGCATCGCACGAATGGAGTTGTTCAATATCTAAATAATCGGTTTGCAATAATTGCAGACTCTTTTGAATCGTTTCCAAAATTCCTTTTTTCGACCAATCACTTCGCGTAAATCCGTCAACCGCACCGCATTTTGAAATCAAGACGATTTCATTGCGACGATTGCTAATCGCGTTGCCGATCATCTCCTCGCTTTTCCAATAAGCGGCGGCAGTATCAACCAAATTCAAACCCGTATCAATCGCCGAATTCAACAATTCGTTGACCGTTTCCTGCGTCGCTTTCTGTTGCCCGATTTCCGCACCGCCGAAACCCAAACGGCTGACTTTTAATTCTGTTTTTCCTAAATTTGCGTATTCCAAAATTATTCCCCTTGTTCGTCTCTTGCTTTTAATACATCCGCATATAAAAAATCAGATTTTAATGAATCAATAATCGGTTGAGCATATTTCCCACGGATTCGCTCCAAGTGTTCAACCAATAATTTGCGGTCAACCAAATCGGGTTCACGCAAAACCACATCAAATCCAATTCGTCCTTTCCTCGATTCGCCAGATGTTTCAAAATCGCCAACCATTCCGGCGAAACTATTTTAATTTCTTCAATTTCAACCGCATCTTCCAAAGCGGCTTGATAAAAATCGTCGTAAGAATCATCTCTGACAATCCAATTTACGGTAATTTCTTCATCGTCTAATAAAACAAGATAACTGACACCGCCAAAAGTTAATTCTTTAACCTCATCAATCGGTAAAATGCCGGAAGCGATAGCATCAACATCGGTTGTCGCCCGCGTAAATCCGTAAATTTGAATTGCGATTCCACCCGCGATTGCCCATTTTATTTGATTTTCTTCGGCAATTTCGCCGGGAGACAAAACCGCTTCAATCCCTTGAGCAGTTGTAATATCACGCTTTCCGGCATTTCTCTTTTCAAGTATTTCGTATATCTTTTTTTTGGTCATTTATCAGATATTTTTGGGAAATTATTCAAATTTTATTTACTTACACGTTCGGCAAGATCTTCTGCCTTTGTATCAATCGCAACTTCACGCCATTCGTCCATATTTTTCTTGAGGGATTCGAGTTTTTCATCAATCGCCGTCATCGCATCTTCGCCAAGCGGCAGACGAAGCGGTGGATTTTCATTATTAACCACATCAATTATCGCTTTGACGGCTTTGACCGGATCGCCCATTTGTTTTCCGTCGTATTCGCCGATTCCGTCAACCCGCTCGCTTGTTACATAATCTTCGATGCGATTTTCGGGTTGTGTAAACGAACGTCCGGCAAAATCGGTGCGAAAACCACCCGGCTCGACAATCGTTACTTTAATTCCCAAATGCTCGACTTCTCCGGCAAGCGCTTCCGACAAAGATTCAACCGCAAATTTTGTTGATGAATAATAACCAACTGACGGTAATGAACGAAGTCCGACAACAGATGAAAGATTCAAAATATGTCCGCTTTTTTGTTTACGCATCAACGGCAGAACTTCACGCATCACAGCGATCAAACCAAAAACATTTGTTTCATACTGCGTCCGAATCTGCTCCATCGAGGGCTCTTCGATCCCGCCGCCGAGTCCGTAACCCGCATTGTTTATCAAAACGTCAATCATCCCGAATTCCTCAACCGCTTGCTTAACCGCGTTTTTAATATCTTCCTCTTTTGTAACATCCAGCTGAACCGCCAAAGCTGTATCAGGATATTTCTCAACCAAATCTTCGACATCTTTTGTGTTCCGAGCAGTTGCGACAACCTTTTCGCCACGCTCCAAAACCTGTTCCGCCAACTCGCGTCCAAATCCAGTCGAACTTCCCGTTATAAACCAAACTCTATTTTTATCACTCATAATTTTTTCCTTTTTTTTAACTTTAATTAAACCTCATATTTATTTTGCTAATTCCGCTTCCAATTTTTCTCGCAAACGCTTATCATCCGCCGTAACATCAGGAGCAAAACGAGCGGCGATTTCGCCATTTTTACCGATCAAAAACTTTTCAAAATTCCATAAAACCTCACTCGATTCAGAACGCTCCGAACCGTAACCTTTTAATTTTTCTTCAAAATCACCGTCGTTGACATCGGTTTCCGGTTTTGTGTCGGTCAGGTATTTATAAAGTTCGTGCTGATCGTCGCCCTTTACGGAAATTTTCGAGAAAAGCGGAAATTTGACTTTATAATTCGTGTCGCAAAAATCCTTTATTTCTTCTTCCGTGCCGGGTTCTTGTCCCATGAAATTGTTTGCCGGAAACCCGAGAACTTCAAAATTCTTATCGTTATATTCTTCATAAAGTTTCTGCAAACCTTCATATTGCGGCGTTAAACCGCATTTCGATGCGACATTTACAACCAATAAAACTTCACCTTTGTATTTGTCTAAATTCGTTTCTTCACCGTCAATCGTTTTAACGGGAATTTCATAAATTTTTTGTGTCATAATTTCTCCTGCTAATTTATTTTTTTGTAACTTTTTTTATTTCAGCCGTAAATTTTTCGGCTTCATCCATACTTAAATATATCGTTTTGAATTTTTTCCTTTTTCCATAAATGCCATTTAAATATGCTTCATCTCTCAGAGATATTTTCAAATTGCATACAGTGAAATCTCCGAGCGGGGTTAGTTTTAATTCGTTATCCTTCATTTCAAACGGCGATTTTATAACATCTACCGAATCAATATTTACCGAATTAATTTCGACATCGCCGAAAAGTCCGCACCGGATAAACAATTTATCTTCGGCAATTTCAATCGGACGCAAGATGATCGCTTTGCCGTGAGCGAAGATTTGGAATAAAAAATAAATGCTGAGAGCAGATAAAATCCACGCTGCATAAACATTCCATTTCGCAATTAAAATGTGCAGAACGATGACAAGGTTATCGTTAAATCAAAAGTTATGGCAGTCGCCATCAGAGGTTGATTAATGAGCGTTGATGTTTGTGCAATTATGATCGAAATCATTATGATCGAAAGCAAAAATGCCGCTTTCAAAATAGTTGTCATTTGATTTATAAAATCCATATTCATAATGCTGCGGTTTCTCACATTTTTCTTAGTTTTTAATTCCGCTTTTTGCCATTTACTCCTTCTCCTTTCTCGAAATCATCAAACCATCCCGCACCGCAACCAGAATATTGCTGACTCGTTCATCCGAATTAATTTTCACATTATATTCGTGCAGAGCCTTAGTTGATGCTTTAACATCTTCGCCGTTTTCCGCATTCAAAACATCGCCGCTCCATAAAACATTGTCCGCTATTATCAAACCGCCGATTCGCATTTTCGGGAAAACCAGATCGTAATAATGTTTATAATTCGATTTATCCGCATCAATAAAAACCAGATCAAATGTTTCGTCTAATGTCGGAATTATTTCATCTGCCTGCCCAAGATGCGGTTCAATTTTGCTGTTCAGATCAGTTCTTGCCCAAAAATCTTTTGCGATTTCGTTTGTTTCGGGTTCAATATCAAGTGTGATAATTTTGCCGTCTTCGCTTAATCCTTCCGCCAGACAAAGCGTTGAATAACCCATATAAGTTCCAACTTCCAAAATACGTTTCGGGTTCAACATCTTGCTGAACATCGCCAAAAGCCGCCCCTGATAAAATCCCGAAAGCATATTTTTATCTTCACGCTCGCCAAAAGTTTTTCCCCGTAGCTCGATTAGAATCTCACTTTCATCAGAAGTATATTTTTCTGCGTAGTTTTGTATGTTTGAATTTATTATGTCCATAATTATTTGATTAATTTTAAGAAACTCCATCAACTTTCGATTCAAACCGCAAACTTATCAAACTGTTTTGATCGTCGGTAATTTCTAAAACATTGTCGCTTCCGTCCGTTTCAAATTGCACCGCGATGCCGCGAACATTTGTAACTTCATTTTTGAGTTTCTCAGCATTGGCATCCGTGCGGTCAATTCTAGTTATCACAACATTTTTCTTATCGCCAATTTCTTCCAAACGGGCTTCTTCAAAATGTGCTTCTAAATTTTCTTCCAAAATCTCACCGCCGCTTTTGAAAATATCGAAACGCGAGCGTCTGCCGTTATTCCGGTCTGAAAAATCTTTTAAAAACTTTTTCCAGTCTTTGGGATTTATATTATCTCTTGGAACTATTGGATCATTAATCATCTGGTTTTACCTCTTTTTCAATTTAAATTGTAATAACGATTTTCCCGAAATGCGAACCGCTTTCCATATATTTCAGAGCATCTTTTACTTCGTCAAATGCAAATGTTTTGTCAATTACGGGTTTAAGATGATGGTGCTGACAAAGCATCTGATTCAACGCTTCGAACATCTGCCGTGAACCGACAAAGATTCCCTGAAGACGAACCGCTTTCATCAAAATCGAGGTTGGGTCAAAATCACCTTTACCCGATAAAACTCCGATAACGGCAATATGTCCGCCCATTCGCACGGCGTTGATGCTTTTTTGTAAAGTTCCCGATCCGCCGACTTCAACAATATGATCTACGCCCCGTTTTTCCGTTAGGTTTAAAACTTCTTTG
The DNA here is from genome assembly GCA_030859345.1 of Acidobacteriota bacterium. GTDB lineage: Bacteria > Acidobacteriota > Blastocatellia > Pyrinomonadales > Pyrinomonadaceae > Aridibacter. The sequence goes on from JALZKH010000064.1 coordinate 7,485, forward strand.
TCCCAATCTTCGGTTTTTTTGTAGTTTATAAAATCAGTCGCTCCGAGTTCTTTTGCTTTCTCTAATTTCCCGTCGCTTGAAGAAGTGATAATAATTCGGCAACCAAGAACACTTGCTAATTGCAGAGCAAAGATCGAAACGCCGCCTGTTCCCTGCAATAAAATAGTGTCATCAGGTTTCAAACCGCCCGATTCGTAAAGTGCGTTAAATGCCGTCAAAGCCGCACACGGCAAAGTTGCAGCTTCTTCAAAACTCAAATGATCGGGAATGCAAACCAAACCATCCTCATTGAAAGTTCCGAACTCCCGCAAACATCCGTCCAAATCTCCGCCGAGTGCTGTTCGAGCTTTATCGAAAGAAACTCCGCCATCATGCCAACCTTGCATAAATGTCGGCATAACTCTGTCGCCAATCTTAAACTTTGTAACTTTTTCGCCAACTTCGACAACTTCGCCCGCACCATCGGAAAAAGGCACGAGCGGCGTTTTTAATTTCGGGTTATACCAACCTTTGATCATCATTAAATCACGATAATTCAAAGATGCGGCGTGAAATTTTACAAGCACTTCCGTTTCGTTCGGCGTAGGTTTTTCACGCTCGCTCAATGTCAGATTATCTATTCCAAATTCCTTTATTTCGTATGCTTTCATTTTTTATGCTTTCTTCCTCAATAAATTATCCAGACTCCATTCACCGCCGCCTGCGAAAAACAGATATAAAAATACGAAACAATAAACGACCGCCAATTCACCTTTATTAACAAGCGGCAAAAATGCGTTCATCCCGTGAGCCATAAAATATGCCACTGCCATCAAACCGCTTAACACAAATGCCGTCCAGCGTGTAAAAAGCCCGAACAAAATCAAAATTCCGCCAAAAAATTCCAGACTTCCTGCGACCGCTATCAAAGCAGAAAGTTCTCCGGCTTTGCCCGTAGCGGGAACGTCAAAGAGTTTTTGACTGCCGTGCCACAGAAATAAAAAACCGACTATGATTCTTAAAACGCTCAATATTTTCGGTTGCCAATTTGTCCAAAATTCATTCATTGTTTCATCCTCCGTTAAACCAAATAATTTATTTTACTGATCTTGTTACAACTTCAATTTTTTCAATCAGTCCACTTTTCTAAAAGACTTTCAAACTCTGTCTGAATTGCCTGCTCTTTATTTTTATTATACCAACGCTGCATATTTTCCATCATTTCCGGCTTTTCCATTCCGCTTTCACGCATCTCGTAAAAATAATCCATCGCAACCTTTGGTCTTGGACCCCAAGTTCCGATCTCTTCCAAATTTTCCGCATCCAATGCAATCAATTTTGGAATAGATCGGGTATTGTTGGTTAAATACCTGTCCATTAATTCCAAATTTTCGTCACGCAAAATGTAACCTGTTTTGATATTGGAATTTTCATTTGCAATTTTTTCGACCACCGGAATATTCTGTGCCGCATCGCCGCACCAGCCTTCGGTAATTATCAGCCAGATCATTTTCCGCTCAATGTTTTTCAGTTTTTCAACTAACGATTCATTAATTTTAACCGTTTTTCCCAAACGCTTCATCCGTTGACGATTTAGTTTCCCGTAATTAAACATTGCTTCTGATTGATTCGGTCCGGTAGTTTTTCCTTCCAATAATAAATTATCAATCAAATCAATATATTCGGCATATTTCATTGAATTATCAATATATTTTTTCATTTGAAAGTCTTTTTTCAATTCTGTCTGCATATTTTATAATTTTGTAACATTTGTTGATACAAATGAAATTACAATTCTCCCTTGTTCAAAAAAAATTACTCGTTTGTTAAAATTCCCTTTTCCTCTTCAACAAATTCAATCACATCCGATAAACTGTATTGGACGAGTTTTGCTTCAATAACCTGACCAATATCTTTTTGCAAATTACATAAAACCGCTTCGATATTTTTCCCAACCGGACAATCCTGATTAGGTTTCTGACGGTGCAAAGAAAAAACCTCGCCGTGCGAAACAGCTTCGTAAACATCATTTAATTTGATATTTTCAGCTTTTTTCGCCAGACGAGTTCCGCCAGTCGCTCCTTTTTGTGACACAACTAAATCAGCATTTTGCAAATCACACAGTAATCTCCTGATAACGACTGCGTTTGTGTTAACACTTTCGGCAATGTATTCGGACTTTAACATTACATCCGAATCTTTTGCCAACATCGTTAAAATATGAACTGCTATTGCGAACTGACTGTTTGATGCCATTTGTAACAATCATAGTTACAAATGGCACACTTGTCAAATTTGCTCAATATCAGTTCTTTCAGCATCTCCCTCATCATCGGGAACACCTTCATTCTTTGGAAAAGGATCACGATCCACCGGTAAAGAAACAGCTTTGCCCGTATCATCATCACTATTTGGATTTACCTCAGAATCAGCCGGACTTTCAGGCTGTAAACCCGAATGGCTGCCCAATTCTTCATCAACATCGTTTGAATTTTCATTAGGAACAGGAATATTTTGAACGTCTTGCATAATTTTTTTTCTCCTTGTAAATTAAGTAATAAATGGATAACGGATAATAGATAATGGATAATGAAAGACAATTGCTTTAATTAACATAATTTCTTCGGCTTCAAAGCCTCTTTTCTCAATCCGTAAAACACATTTAATTTATTATAAATGCAAAATTATCCATTATCCACTATCCGTTATTCATTATTTTAATCCGTTTTTTTCTTGAGCAGAAAAACCAGCATTCAAATACAATTAAGTAATCGTGCAGAAATAGTTTAGACTATCAAGCGAGATGGGTAAAATAAAAGTAATCGAACTAACGAAAAAACAATGCGAAGCCTTGGAAAACGGTTATCGCCATGGCACGACACATAGT
>JALZKH010000069.1 GCA_030859345.1 Acidobacteriota bacterium
CAAAACAATGTTTGTATCGTAGAGATGGCAGATTAGACAAAAGAGTTCGATAAGTTTGATTTCCATAATAACTTCATCTTATCGAATTTATGTCTATCTGCTAAATTTCTACTCTTGATTCGCATTACTAATTACCAATTACCACTTCATAATCTTCAATCACGGGATTTGCCAAAACATCTTTGGCAATGCGTTCGGCGGTTGTCTTTGCTTCCGTTTCAGATAAACCGGAATCCAGAGCAATTTCGAAATATTTGCCCTGCCGAATATCTTCTACGTTTTCAAAACCTAATAATTCAGCCGAATGATGAATTGCCTTTCCCTGCGGATCAAGCACACTCGGTTTTAGCGTAACATAAACTTTTGCTTTCATAATTTTCTCCAACAAAATATAAAATTTTACGCAAATTCTGGAGATATGCAACGTCTTCTTGTTAAATTTACGCTTATAAATTACTTTTTTGTAAGAAAAAACTGAATTATAAGCAAACAAAAGGAAAAATCAAAGATTATGGAAAATCAAAAATCTGCACTTGGACTTGATGGAAATATTACCGCTTTAATCGGCTATCTTATTCCGCTTATCGCTTTAATTCTAGTATTTATGGAAAAAGATAATAAATTTGTCCGATTCCACGCACTTCAATCAATTCTTTGGAATGTTATTGTTACTGTCGCTGTGATTGCTCTTGTTATTCTCGGTTTGATAATTTCCGGGGTTATTTCATATGCAGTAGCATCTTTGGGCTGGATAGTTTGGATGCTGTTTATTTTAGCTATTACGGGCTTATCATTAGCAGCTTTCGGCGGAACAATATTTGCAGCTATCAAAGCCTTCGGCGGCAATATGTTCAAACTTCCGTTCGTTGGAAATATGGCTGATAAATGGGTTTGATTTATTCATTAAAAACTCTTTTAAAAACCTTATCAACATTCCGCAAATAATGTTTTAACTCAAACACGCGGGCAATTTCTTCGTTAGATAAATTCGTTGAAATGTCCGCGTCATTTTCTACCAAATCCTTATAAACTCCGCCTTCGTCCCAAACTTTCATCGCATTTCTCTGCGTCCATTTGTATGCTTCTTCACGCGAAATTCCTTTTTGCGTCAACGCTAACATCAACTGTCCGCTGAAAATCAGACCGCCCGTTAAGTTCAGATTCTTGAGCATATTTTCCGGGTAAACAACCAATCCGTCGAGAAGTGAAGCGGTTTTCGCCAAGAGATAATCGAGCGTAACGCTTGAGTCTGGAAAGACCACTCGTTCCGCCGAAGAATGCGAAATATCGCGTTCGTGCCAGAGTGCAACATTTTCCATACCGACAATCGCATTTGCCCGCACGGTTCTTGCCAAACCGCAGATTTTCTCAGACAAAATCGGATTTCGTTTATGCGGCATTGCCGACGATCCTTTTTGACCGACTTTGAATTTTTCCTGTGCTTCGCGGACTTCCGTTCTCTGCCAATGGCGGACGTTTAAGCCGATTTTATCGAGCGTTGACGCAATTATTCCGAGCGTGCAGAGATATTCGGCATAACGATCTCGCTGAATAACCTGCGTCGAAATATCGGCGGGTTTCAAACCCAACTTTTCACAAACTCTTTCCTCAACATCGGGAGCAAGATGTGCAAACGCCCCGACTGCACCTGAAATTTTTCCGACGGAAACCGTTTCTTTTGCCTTAAGCAAACGCTCACGATTTCGCTGCATTTCCGAAAACCAAAGTGCGAAAGTCATCCCGAATGCCGTCGGTTCGGCGTGAATCCCGTGTGTTCTTCCGATTTGCGGCGTGTCTTTAAATTCATACGCACGGCGTTTTAAAACTTCTAATAATTTATCAGTTTTTTCGAGCAAAAGATCACAAGCCTCTTTCAAAAGTAAACCGTTCGCCGTGTCCACAACGTCCGAAGAAGTTAAACCGTAATGCACAAAACGAGCAGATTCGCCGATGTTTTCCGCTAAATTAGTCGTAAAAGCAATCACATCGTGATCGGTAATTTTTTCAATTTCGTTAATTCTCTCAACCGTAAAAGCTGCTTTTGCTTTTATTTCTTCAACCGCTTCTTTCGGAATCGTTCCGTCTTCGGCGTGAACTTCGCAGACGGCGATTTCCACATCGAGCCATTTTTGAAATTTATTTTTAAGTTGCCAGATCGCACCCATTTCGGACAATGTATATCGTTCAATCATTTTTAATTTTTATAGAATTTACTTCTTTTTTTCGCGTCCTTTCGCGTCCTTCACAGACTAAAACTCTTTTAATCTTCGGCTTTCTCCTCAACCGCTTCGCTCGGCAAAACGACATCCGAATCGCCCAGAATGTCTTCGATATAAAGCATTTTTACAAGCACGATTAAAACGGCTAAAAGCGGCGTGGCTAAAATAAGTCCGAGTCCGCCGACGAGAACGCCTAAGAAAATCTGAAAAAATATTGTCAGGACGGGCGGCAACGAAATCGTTTTGCGGTCAATCAAAGGCGTTATCAAATAGCTTTCAACCATTTGAATTCCTAAATATAAAGCCAAAACATACAAGGCTTTTGTCGGACTTTCAACCAATGCAAATAAAGCTGCCGGAATAACGGCGATGATCGGTCCGAAATTCGGGATAAATGTTAAAAGTGCCGCGAAGATTCCGAGCGATAAGGCAAGCGGAACTCCCAAAATCCACAAACCTCCCGCCGTCAAAACTCCGATTATCAGCATCGAGAAAAACTTTCCGACCAGCCACCAACGCAAAGTGTCGCCGATCTCGCCGACAACTTCCCGCATTCTCGCACGCTTTGAAATCGGAAAAAGTTTTATCAAACCATTAGTATAGGTTTGCGGTTCACTTGCCAGATAAATTGCTAAAAGAAGTATCACGACGAGATTTGCCACAACTCCGAAAGTTGTCGAGAAAAATCCGCCGATGCGGGTTAAAACTCTGCTTGAAACAAATTGATTAAAAATTCCTTCCCACGCCGGAATCTGTTCCAGAACCAGTCGTCCCCAATTATATTGAGCTAACCGCAGCCTGAGAGAATCCAATGCGGCAGGAAAAAATTCCTTTAGCTCAATAATTTGCTGCTCAACTTCGGGAGCAAGCAGCCAGATTCCCAAACTTAAAATCCCCAATAAAACGACACAAACCAGCACAACCGCTAAGCCTTCGGAAATTTTTGTGTAATGACTGATCCAGTTTCCCAGACCGCGAAAAAAGACCGCTAAAAGAATCGCCGCAAACAGCGAAAACATTACATCAATCGCAGAATAGGTAAGCAAAATTAGCGAAACGGATAAAATCGCTATACCTGTTATAATTAAGACTTTTTTGGTAAATGTCGGCTTGTTATTTTCGGCTTTAAGCATTTATTCGGGGAAATATTTATTTATAAAATTTCATTTTTATTATCAAACGCTTTGCAAATTATATCAATTTTTTATTAATCAGAAGCTCCGCATTCAAGATCGCCGCACCTGCCGCACCGCGGATTGTGTTGTGGCTCAAGGCGACAAAGCGGTATTGAAAAATATTGTCGGGATAAAGTCTGCCGACGGTGATGGTCATTCCTTTGCCGTTGTCGCGGTCAAGCCGTGGTTGCGGGCGGGTCGGTTCATCGCATACGAATATGAATTTATCGGGTGAAGAATGCAGATTCAGTCTCGGAAAATCCATCATTGCTTTCTTTACATCTTCAAGCGTCGAATTTTGTTTCAGATTGACACGCACCGAAGCCGTATGTCCTTCAATCACATTAACGCGGAAACATTGTGCGGAAACAGTAAAATCAGCCTTTTCAATGCTCTCACCAACTAAATTGCCCAAAATTTTCTGTGCCTCGGTTTCCGCTTTCGGCTCTTCTCCGGCGATGTAGGGCAGGATATTGTCAACAATATCAAGACTCGCTACACCCGGATACCCTGCTCCCGAAACGGCTTGCAATGTTGTAATAATTGCCGATTCAACCCCGAAGGCACGATGCAGAGCGGCTAAGGGCGGAGCAAAACTGATGACGGCACAGTTCGGATTTGTGATAATAAATCCCTTATCAAAACCGCGTTTTATTTTCTGAGCCTCGATCAAACCAAGATGTTCGGCATTGATTTCGGGTATCAGCAGCGGCACGTCTTCTTCCATACGATAGCTGGAAGAATTACTGATTACGGGATAACCGGCACGGGCAAATGCTTCTTCGGTTCCGCGTGCTACGGATGAAGGCAAACTTGAAAAAACCAAATCGCAATCAAGCGGCGGTTCAATCGCTTGAACAACGATTTCCTTAACATTTTCGGGCATTGGCGTAGAAAGTTTCCACGCACAAGCCTCACGATACGGCTTCCCTTCCGAACGATCCGAAGCCGCCAGAGCAGTTATCTCAAACTGCGGATGATTCTCCAAAAGCTGGCAAAATCTCTGCCCGACAGTTCCCGTCGCTCCTAAAATTCCTACGCGATATTTACTCATAATTTATATACTATAAATGCTTTTTTGTTAAGAAATAGAATGCGGATTACGCGGATTAAAAATGATTTCCGCAGATTTTTTTAAATGAATTCTTATCAATTATTAAATCTGCGGAAATCCGCAAAATCCGCGTAATCCGCGTTCTATTCTCAAAAAGAATTTTCATTTTACATTTTGAATTTTTAATTTCCTAATGCTTCTTTCATTCTTTTTACACCTTCGCGGATTTTGTCTTCGCTCGCACAAAAAGAGATTCGCAAAAATCCTTTTGCTTCGTCTCCAAATCCCGAACCATTTACTGTAATCACACGATTTTCCAGGAACTTATTAACCAAATCCATTTCATCGCCGAGTGTCGAAACATCCACCATCGAATAAAACGCACCTTCGGGCGAAACGGCTTTTAAATTCAGTTCTTGATCAATCAATCTGACTAATAAATCCCGCCGCCGCTTGTAAATTTCTCTTGCTTCGGCTTCGGCTTGTTTTCCCGCTTCCGTCCAATAAGCCAGCGATGCTTTCTGCGTGATCGTTGAAGCACAAACCGTATTATAGCCGTGAATAACAAGTGCCTTTTTGATTACTTCGGGAATGCCCAAAAGCCATCCCATCCGCCAACCCGTCATAGACATATTTTTTGACAATCCACCGACAACCAAAGTTTTTTCATAGTATTCAGAAATCGAAGCCGGTCTTTCGTCTGTAAAATATAATTCCCTGTAAATCTCATCCGAAACGGCATAAATTCCCGTCCCGTCCAGAATTTTTGCAATCTCTTTTAAATCTTCACGCGACAAGGTTCGCCCCGTCGGATTTGATGGACTCAAAATAATCGCCACGCGGGTTTTATTTGTGATTTGTTTTTCAAATTCGTTCACATCAAAACCGAAACCTTTTTCCTTCGGCAAACGATATAAAACCGTCTTCGCACCCGCCAATTTGTTCATCGCCGGATAAGCCGGAAACGCCGGATTCGGCACAAGCACCTCATCGCCTTTCTCGCACAAAGTCATTAGAACATCGTATAAAGCCTCGTTTGATCCAACCGTAATAATACAATCATCTTTCGATAAATTAAGGTGTTCATATTCGCCGATAATATTCTCCCGCAATTCGGGCAAACCGGCGTGCGATGTATAACCGAGCGGTTCTTCATTTATCACGCGAATCGCTTCATCCCGAATACATTCAGGTGTCGGCAGATCGGGCTGTCCGAGACCGAAATTGATACTTCCCGGCAAAGCACTGTCAAAAATCTGCCGAATATTAGATTTCTGCATCCCTTGCAGACGCTCCGGCACACGAAATCCCTTCGTTTCTTTTGTTGCTTCCATTATTTTTTATAAACCTCTCGGCGATGTCCGATGAAATGAATAATCACGATCAATATTTTCTAAGTCAGAAACAGCTTGTTCTAAAATGCGGAGTTCATACATAAACGAAATTTAGCTTAATCCAAGTCTTGAAACCACATCGTCAAACGCCTCGCCACGCTCACCATTTTTAGTTTTTTGAACTTGCTTAAGCAGTCGTTTCTGCAAATCTTCTTTTAATAGCAAATCATCCTCTTCATCGCCAAGCAAAGCCATCAATTTTTCTTCGACTATTTCACCGATCATTTGGCGTAATTCGACATCCGTCATTTGTGAAATTTTTACGCTCATAATTTGAATCTCTCTAAATACATTATAAAGTAAAAACAGGATTTACAGGATAACTCAATTTCAAATCCCGTTCATCCCGTCTATCTATATCAATTTATAAACTAAATCCGTTTATCACGAAACTTCCGTCCACCCTTTTTCGCTTTGAACGAATTTTTGAACTTCGACCTGAATAAAACCTGCTCCGGGATTATCACATTCAAATTTTTTAACGATTAAATGCGGATGTTCAAATTCTACCAGATTAAACGAATTTGCTTCGCCGCGTCCTCTCGTCGAGGTTGCAGTTCCGGCTTGAATAACGAGGGCATTGCGTCCCGAATCGAGTTTGTAGCGGTTTGCCGTGTGTAAAACGCGACTAACGTGCAGATGTCCCGATAGAAAAACATCCGCTCCGCAATCGGCAATTTGCAACATTGCCGTATCAGCATTGTCTAAAATATTATTTTCATCAAATCCTTCAGGCAGATCAAACGGATGATGGGTAACAACGATTTTCAGCATTTTATGACCCAAACTGCACATTTTTTCGCGGATTTCGGCAATTTGTTCCGAACTGATACTGCCGTCTTTGATGGTCAGCGAACGTGCCGTGTTAACACCGATCACGGCGATCTCTTCATCTCTATAAAAAGGTTCTAAATCTTCGGTGATATATTTTTTATATTTCTCAAGCGGCGAAAAAAATCTATTGAAAACATTATAAAGCGGCACATCGTGATTGCCCGGAACGACGATCTGAGGTTTTGGTAATTTATCCAAAAATTCCTTTGCTTCACGAAATTGCTCCGATCTCGCACGCTGCGTTAAATCACCGGAAACTACTGTTAAATCGGGATTTAATTTGTTAATTTTTACAATCACCTGTTCGACAATCGCATAATCAATCCGCCCAAAATGTATATCCGAAATATGAACTAATTTTCTCATTTATTTTATGTGGTTTTTGGGTTTTTTGGTTTTTGTAAATCTATTTATCATTTGAATTTCGCTAATAATTATTCCTCCAGAATACAAAAGCCAAAGACCAAAGACCAAATTACTAAATTTCCTCACGCGGAACAATTACTTTTAGAGCCAGCGGGTGAATTTTATAACACAGCGGCATTTCTAATTCTTCAACTTCGCCATCAAAGGCAACCAGCGTTTTCCTGTCGTGCATTTCAATCGTAATTTCTTCAACGGCGATTTCTTCAAAATCTTTCGCCTGTCTGAGCATTCCAAAAATCGTCCGCAAAAAAAGTGCGATCAACCCACGACGACCGCTTTTATGCAAAAAATAAACGCTCAGTTCGCCTTTATCCAGTGTTTTCCGGCTTCCATTATTAAAAAAATCCATTTCGTATTTATTATTCCCGACAAATACGAAAGGCGTTTTTACAATATGTTCGCCGCCTTCATTTTTCAGTTTGATTGTCAAAAAAGGATGCAACGAGAGGATTTTCAAAGCCGCCCAAAAAGCCGCCGCCCATTTTCCGCGTCCTTCTTCTTCTTCCTGTTGTTTTTCACGGTCTTTGACGATTTCAGGGTAAAATCCGATACTCGAATTATTAACAAAAATATGCCCGTTGACTTCGCCGACATCAATTTTTTTCGTATGCTTTTCCGCAATTACACGGACGGCTTCCGGCAAATCCTGCGGAATATTTAAATCTTTTGAAAAGTGGTTGAGAGTTCCGAGCGGCAGAATGCCGAGAGTTTTATCCGATTTGAGTATTGTTGAAACAACCGCGTTCATTGTGCCATCGCCGCCGCCCGCAACAATGATTTCCGCATCGCTTTTGACCGCATCTTCGGCAAATTTCAAAATATCCTCGCCGCTTTCGGCAATCAAAATTTCCACATTTAATCCATTCGCCGTAAATAATTCGGTTAATTCGGTTTCCAACTCATCCGCTTTATCATCGTTTCCCGAACCGCGATTAATAATAACTTTTATTGGCGACGGCATATTTTGAATTTAACACAGAATGCACGCAAAATTATAAAATAATTCGGCTTATAAATAAAAATGTCAGTAAATTTCGGGTTTAATTTTGAAACCTTCCAACATTTTTAGATTTATTTACCGTAAATAATCTTCCAGCTGTGTCGAAGCATCGGTTTTTTCATCACGATATTTAACAATGATCGGTGCATAAATTGATAGACCGTTTTCCTTGCCGAAACCGCTTGTAATCGCCCGTGAACCTTGCACAACAACTGCGTTTGCGGGAATTTCCAAAGGGTTTTCGCCATCGCTTTTAATAATTGTTCCATTTACCAAATCAAAAACCGGAGTTGAGCGTGTTAAAATCACGCCCGAAGCCAAAACCGCTTTTTCTCTGACAATCGTTCCTTCATAAACGCCCGTATTTCCACCGACAAGAACATCGTCTTCGATAACAACGGGCATCGCACCAATCGGCTCAAGCACACCGCCGATCTGTGCAGCGGCTGAAAGGTGAACATTTTTACCGATTTGAGCACACGAACCGACAAGTGCGTGCGAATCAATCATCGTGCCTTCATCAACAAATGCCCCGACATTAACATACATCGGCGGCATACAAACCACGCCCGGTGCAACATACGAGCCGTCACGAATCGTCGAACCGCCCGGCACAATGCGAACATTATTTTCCAGAGTCATCGGACGAAGCGGATAAGTTTCTTTATCAAAAAATTGAAATGATTCAGATTCTTTCGACATCTCAACCATTCCGCCCATCTTAAACCCAATCAAAATTCCCTGCTTCACCCAGGTATTCGTGTGCCAATTTCCGCTCGAATCTTTTTCCGCTGCCCGAATCGCACCATTTCGTAAAGCCTCTTTAAATTTTTCAAAAACCTTACGATCATCGGCTGTAAATTCTGACTTTTCTGTTAATTGTTTAATTTCTTCTTGTAAATTCATTATTTATTATTTTCTATATTTATTGAAAATTTTTTCAATTCTTCAACTGTTTCTCGTAAATTGCTAAATTTTTCAAACTCTTTAATAAGTTTTAATAGACGCGGACGCAAAGCATTTGCTGCCGGATGTTGCAAAATCATTTCGGCACGTTCCAGAAAAATTTCGATTTGCAGGTAATTTGCCTCAAAAGCATTCTGCAAAAATTTAAAATCCTTTTCACGCCCCGCCATTAATTTGCTGATTGCTATATCGTGAATCTCGACGCAAAATGCCAAAACTTTTTCGTTTTCATCTTTTAATTCCGTCACCCTATTTTGCCAACCGTCAGGCAAAACGACGGTTGCCAAACCTAAAATATCCGCATAAAATCCTGTTTCTTGTTGACGTTTGCTGAAAATGCCGAGTTTTTCATCAAGTTTCGGACGTAATTTTGCAAATTCTTTCAGCAACAAAAAGTCACATTCAACCGATTTCTGCACAATTTCAGGCGGGAAATCCGTAATTGCAAAAATAGCCTGCGAGCCAACAATTATCGGCAGTTCTCCGATGATTTTTCGTACTTCGGCGGTTAATTCAAAAAGGTTTTGCTTTCTCACAGTATTCGATTACGGTTTTTCTTTCCTGAGCCGTGATTATCCCGACAAATGGAGAAGAAGAACGAAGCCGCTGACCTTCGTCCGATTCTGACACGAGTATTGCCAACACTTCATTTAGAGTTTTCTTTTCCAAAATCTCTTCCCATTCCAACCAAGCCGCTACGTTCGGAGTTTTCTTCAACCAATTTCGTAAATTAGATTTAGCCTTTTCAATCAAACCGGGATTTGAACGCAGACGAACAGCTACCAAATGATGCAATAACAAAGAAACTAAATCGGGATAATTTTTCGATTGCAATTCAATATTTGATGATAAATTTTCGATTTTCTCTTGTAACTCCATAATTTAATTATACCCATTTACGATCAAATCTGCCCGTTTTTGTGGGAAATCGTTTTCAACATAATAATCTTCGGCAGGCATCCAAACATTTTCCCACTTCTCACGCATCATTTCGCCATCACGTTCGATTCCGCGTTTGAGGAGAATTTCAAGCGGGGTTTCAACCCAAATTTTGTAATCGTAAAAATCTGCAAGTTCGCTTCGTATCGAATAAACGCCTTCGACAATGACGATTCCGCCGATTTTGATTTTATGCCATTCCGCTAAAGTTTCGGTTTGCCAATCGGAGCGTTGATATTCTGCTGCCAAATTTTTTCTCAAAGGTTCTAAAACTTGTTTCTGCAATCTCTGCCAATCAAAATGATCTTTAAAATAAAAATCATCCATTTGCACGATTGTTATATTTTCAAAAGTGTTTTTAATTTTTTCGGCAAGAGTGCTTTTTCCCGCACCTCCGCAACCGTCAATTCCAATTAATAAGGTTTTTTGCTTTCGCGGTAAGTTTTCAAAAAAATCTTTGTTAATTTCAAACACTATTTTAATTCATCCAAAATCGCCTTCAAATTCTTCTCTGTCGCTTTCGTTACAGGCACAAGCGGCAATCTTAAATTATTTTCCAACAAACCCATTTCTTTCATCACAAATTTGCAAGGTGCGGGCGATGCCTCAATGAAATTGGCTTCCATCAATTCTAAAATTTTGTAATGTATGCGACGAGCCTTTGAGAAATTGCCTTTTAATCCCGCTTCAACCATATCCGATGTTTCTTTTGGAATTTCATTCGAACAAACCGAAACTAATCCATCCGCACCAATGGCTAACATCGAAACTGTTATTGCATCGTCGCCCGAAAACACGCGGAAATTTTTTGGACGAGTTCGGATAATTTCCATAATCTGCGAAAAATTTCCCGATGCTTCTTTTGTCGCTACGACATTCGGACAATTTTCGGCAATACGAACTTGAGTTTCAGCCGAAATATTTGAAGCCGTTCTGCCCGGCACATTGTAGAGCATTATCGGAAATTTTTTGACCGAATTAGAAATTTCCGAAAAATGTGCAAAGTATCCGTCCTGCGTCGGTTTATTGTAATATGGTCCGACGACGAGTGCCATATCTGCACCTGCACTTCTAACTTTTCGCGTAAAATCAATCGTCGCGGCGGTGTTATTGCTTCCCGTTCCGGCGATGACTTTTGCGTCTTTAAATCTTTTTGCAACTTCAACCGTCATTTTGATAACGTGCAAACGCTCATCGGCATCCATCGTTACGCTTTCGCCCGTTGTTCCGCACGGCACGAGCAGTTTCACGCCATTTTTTATTTGTCTCTCAACCAAAGATTTAAAACAATCGTCATCAATCGAACCGTCTTTTCTAAACGGCGTAACAAGTGCCGTCGCACATCCTTTTAACCAATCTAATTTTGTCGTCATAATTTTTTACTTTTTATCCGAATTTCGTTGACATTGTTTAAAATTATATGTTCATAATTGGTTTGTTACAAAACTCTTGAACAAATTTTATGAAATATATCACTTACTTTTTTTTTGCGTGTCTTTAATTTTTGCATTCAACTATACAGCAGATTTTTACTCTCGGTTTTATCATATTGTTAATTTGTATCACTCAAAAAAATAACATAATTTTCGGCAAATTGAATAACTTGTAATAAATCTTGCCTAATATGTCACTTTTATATAAACTTCTCTGCAAATGACAAACAAACAAAAACAGCGGTTTTCATTAGTTCTAATCAAGCCTTCACACTATGATGATGACGGCTATGTGATTCAATGGTTTCGCTCGGCGATTCCTTCAAATTCTCTGGCTTGTCTTTACGGTTTGGCTTTAGAATGTAAGGAAGAAAAGATACCGGGCGAAAATGTCGAATTAGAGATTCACGCTTTTGACGAAACAAATACAAATATCAAACCGAAAGAAATTATCTCTTTAATCGAAAAGGCAGACGGTGGAATGGTGATGC
>JALZKH010000088.1 GCA_030859345.1 Acidobacteriota bacterium
GGACGTTAAAACGCCCTCTTTTATTTGGTTGTCAATCTTCCCACGCCATAAATGACGTGGCGAAAACTCGCTTCGCTCAAAAGCCCGATAAATCGGACTAAACTTCATTACTGCGTAACATCAGTTAGTAATGGATAATTGAAAACGGATAATGGATAATTTTTTTATTTTTCCAAATTATGAATTTCATTTTTAACGATTTTCTCAACCTTTCTCATAAACGGATACATTACCGTATCTTCTTCAATAAAAGGAACTTTTGAGCGGATTAATTTGTAAATATCTCTTGTTCCATTTCCTAACATTTTTTCTTCGCCGATAATTTTACGCCGAAAATCTATTCCCTGAGCGGCGGCAAAAAGTTCCAGAGCAATAATTTTTTGTAAATTATCGGCAATTTGTCTTAGTTTCAAAACTCCTGTAACGCCCATCGAAACGTGGTCTTCAACATTTGCCGAACTCGGAATCGTATCAACGCTTGCCGGATGTGAAAGTACTTTATTTTCCGTACAGAGTGCGGCGGCGGTGTATTGAACGATCATAAAGCCCGAATTCAATCCACCGTTTTCGGTTAGAAAAGCAGGCAGAATATGAGCATTTGAAGATTCATCGGTCAGACGCATAAGTCGTCTTTCGCTAATATTTCCCAATTCTGACAAAGCAATTGCCAGATAATCAAAAGCGAGTGCAAGCGGTTCGCCGTGAAAATTTCCGCCGGAAATAACATCAATATTTTCACATTCTTCATCACAAAAAATAAGCGGATTATCGGTAACGGAATTTAATTCCAATTTTAAAAGCCATTTCGCATAAGCAATCGCATCTCGACAAGCTCCGTGAACCTGCGGCATACAACGCAAAGTATATGCGTCCTGCACATTTGCGGGATCATAATCTCTCGTAAATTCGCTGCCTTCCAAAATTTCACGCAGATTTTCCGCACATTCATTTTGCCTCGGATGCGGACGCAAAGCGTGGATTCTTTCGTCAAATGCTAGTGTTGTTCCATTTAACGCTTCAAGCGAAAGACAACCCGAAACATCCGCCAAACCTGCCAATTTTATTGCCTTTTGCGTTTCCAGCAATCCAACCGCCGTCATTATCGTTGTTCCATTTGTAAGTGCTAAGCCTTCTTTTGCAGCAAGTTTTACTGGTTTCAAATCGGCTTCTTTCAACGCTTCGCCGCCCGTAACTAATTTACCTTCAAAAACCACTTCGCCCAAACCGATCAGAGGCAAAGACATATGTGCCAACGGTGCTAAATCTCCGCTTGCTCCAAGACTTCCCTTTTCTGGAATTACAGGATGAACTCCCTTATTTAACAGATCAATCAAAAGTTGAAGCGTTTCAACTCTGATGCCCGAAAATCCGCGTGCCAGAGTGTTCGCACGAATCAGCATAATCGCCCGCGTTGTCGGAATATCAAACGCTTCGCCAACTCCGACGGCGTGGCTCATCACAATATTTTTTTGTAATTTTTCAACTTCTTCACGGGAAATAATTTTATCTTTGAAAGCACCAAAACCTGTCGTAATTCCATAAGCAATTTCGCCCCGTTCAAGCAATTTTTCAACCGCTTTCGCCGCACGCTCGACATTTTTTATCGCTTGCTTTGATAAAGAAACTTTCGGTGATTCGGGTTCGCCATAAGCAACAGCTAAAACCTGCTGAAAAGTTAAACTTTCTCCATCTAAAATTATTTCGTCCATATTCAATTTTGAGTTGTTAATTTTCCGTTTTTAATAATTTTTCCAACTAAATTCCCACCGAATTCATAAGCCAATTCACGATAATCATCAGTTTCCAGAATCAAAATATCCGCTTGTTTCCCCACTTCCAGCGAACCGATTTTATTTCCCATTCCGACGGCAAACGCGGCGTTTATAGTAATCGCATTTATCGCTTCATTCGGCAAAAGTTTTTGGTAACGGCAGGCGATTGCCATTGCATTCGGTAATGACGGACACGGAGCAGAACCGGGATTGTAATCGGTTGAAACGGCGATGGCACAGCCCGCGTCAATCATTTTTCTTGCATCGGCAAATTCCGTCGAACCAAAATTAAAATTTACGGTCGGCGTTACAACCCCAATTGTGTCGGATGCCGCAAGTATTTCAATCTCCGCATCGCTGGTTGCGTCCAAATGGTCAATTGAAGTCGCTCCACTTTCAATCGCAAATTTTGCACAGCCGAGATTTGTAAATTCATCAACGTGGGCTTTTATTTTCATCCCGAAACGCTTTCCGGTTTCCAAAACTCTTTTTGATTGTTTAAGATTGAAAGCATTCTTCTCGCAAAAAACATCAATAAAAAATGGATTATTTTGCCATTTTTCCAGCCATTCCGATTCAACAATATATCCGACTCCGATGCCTGCATTTTGTGTCCCGACCTCAGAAGTTATATATGTTTCCGAGCCGTCAATTAGATTTTCGGAAAACAGACGAAAAGCAAAAGGGATCGTTTCATCGCAAATCAGATCAACATATTCATCGCTTTTTCCTTGAAATTCGGGCGGAACGGCGTGAGCCGCAAGCAGTGTCGGAATTAAATTTATCGGATGGATTTGATTTAATTTCAAGATTGCTCCGAGCATTTTTAGTTCAGTTTCGGTGTTTAAACCGTAACCCGTTTTTACCTCACAGGTCGTAACGCCGAGTTCGAGCATTTTATCCAAACGCTTTCGGGATTGCTCAACTAATTCTTCTAAACTCGCCTCGCGTGTTTTTTGAACGGTTGAAAGTATTCCGCCACCTGATTCTAAAATCTCTAAATACTCCGCACCTTTTATTTTGAGTTCAAATTCATCAAGCCGATTTCCCGCATAAACTATGTGCGTGTGGCATTCAACGAAACCGGGTGTTACGGATTTTTGTTCTGCATCAATAACAATTTCGCTTTCAAATTCATTAAGAATTTCGCGGGATGTTCCAACCGCTTCAATAATTCCGTCAACAACTGCAACTGCACCGTTTTCGATAATACCGACATTTTGCATTGCATTGCCTTTTTTTGCGTTTGCATCCGAAGCACAAGTTACAAGCTGTTTGGCATTGTGAATTATTAAATCAGCTTTTTTCATAGATTTTAATATCAGTGAGTATCTTTATAAAAATATATTACTTCAAATTTTTTCCGGCAGTATTTTTTTTTGCCAATTCCAATGCAATTGCTTCGCGGGTTTTGTTCATTAATTTCATCAAATCATCTTTTGCGGTTTTCCCTGCGGTTTCAATCGGTGGAAGCAAAACCATTTCGACTGTTCCCGGAAATGCAACTCCGGTTTTTTTGCCCATTAATTTATCTGTATTTCTAAAAGCAACGGGAATTATCGGGGCATTTGTCTGCAAAGCCAGATGAATCGCACCTTTTTTAAACGGCAAAAGTTCGCCCGGCATTGCTCTTGTTCCCTCGGCAAAAACTCCGAAAGAATAGTTGTCACTCATAATTTCTCTCGCCTTATCCATTGATTCTCTCGCACGTTTTGGATTTGAGCGGTCAATTGCAATAATATTCGCAATCCTCAAACCGTAACCGAAGATCGGGGCTTTTAAAAGTTCTTTTTTTGCCACAAGTCCGACTCTTCTTCCGGCGTGAGCGTAAAGACTCGCGGTGTCGAGATATGAACGGTGATTACAGACAAAAACGTATTGTCTTCCCTTTTCAAGATTTTCGTAACCTTTAACCTTGACCTTAACGCCGCACGACCAAAGCCAGACTCTTGCCCCGAAATCACAAACTTTAAAATAGCCGTCGCGTTTTTTCTTAAATCGGTAAAAAATTATCGCCGGCGGTGCAACTACCAGCAACACAATGCTGACGACAAACCAGCACCACCAATATCTGAGTTTCCCGAAAAGCAGAGATTTGTTAAACTCTTTGATAGACTCCTTTTCAGGAAAAACTATCTTTTCATTATTCTTAATCGCTAAGGAAAAATTTTGCTTATGTTTATCTATAAAATTCATCGGTCTTTGGTCTTCGGTCTTCGGTCTTCGGTTTTTGATTATAACCTAAAACTTGCTTTTTTGGTTATTGCCTTCCTCTTAACGGCTTACGGCTTACCGCTCACCGCTTCGGCACAAACAGTTCCGACTCCAAAATCAGTTCTCGGTTTTCATCCAACCGATGATAGAACGATTGCCGATTGGAAACAAATTTCAGATTATTTTGCAAAATTGGATAAAGCGAGTCCGAAAGTAAAGGTTGAAGAAATCGGCAAAACAACGCTCGGTAAATCTCAAATTGTTGCATATATTTCTTCAGCGGAAAATATCAAGAATTTGGAATCTTTTAAGCAAATGAATAAGAGATTAACAAATCCATATATATTATCAGAAGGTGAGCATTCCTCTGTTATACAATCAGCACAAGACCGAAATCTTCGTGAGATAGCTAATTATAAAGGCAAAACAATCGTCGCAATTTCCTGTTCGATTCATTCAACCGAAATTGTTGCTTCGCAAATGTCTATGTTGCTTGCTCATCAGTTGGCAACGGGGGAAGACACACGCACTAAAGAGATTTTAGACAACACAATTTTACTGCTGATTCCTTCGGCAAATCCCGATGGAATTGATATTGTCGCCGATTGGTATCGCAAGACTTTGGGGACGAAATACGAAGGAAGTTCGCCGCCCGAACTTTATCATCATTATGCGGGACACGATAATAACCGCGATTGGTTTATGATGAATCTGGCGGAAACGCGAAATATCACCAAACTTTTTTGGCAGGAATGGTTTCCGCAAATCGTTTATGACGTGCATCAGCAGGGACAAACGGGAGCGAGAATGACGCTTCCGCCGTTTTTTGATCCGCCGAATCCGCGAATTGATCCGTTGATTTTGCGTGAACTCGGACTTCTCGGCTACAAAATGGCGGCTGACTTGCAAAGAATCGGTCAAGCGGGCGTAACGACCAACGCGACTTACGACACTTGGTGGCACGGCGGTTTTCGCTCCGCACCTTATTATCACAATTCAATCGGCATTTTGTCCGAAGCCGCAAGTGCCGATCTGATGTCGCCTGTAACAATTAAAAAAGAAAAGTTAATGGAACGAAATCCGACACGCGGGATAACTTCAATGCTCGAAACCGCAACGAACATTCCCGATCCGTGGGAGGGCGGCGAATGGCATCCGCGGGATATTGCACGGATTGAGATGACAGCTTCGATGGGCGTTTTGGAAATGGCGGCAAAATTTCGTGAGCGATATTTGGAAAATGCTCGCCTTCTTGCAACAAATAACTTAAAACCTGATGCAAATGAACCGCAGGCGTTTATCGTTTATGCAGGTCAGCCGAATGAAGAAAGAGTCGCACGTTTTCTGGAAATTTTAATGTGGCAGGGAATGGAAGTTCACGAGATGACACGCGAACTCGAAGTTGCTTTAAATGAAAATGACAAAATGAAATTCGGCGAAATTCCCGCCGGTTCTTTTATTGTAATGGTCAACCAACCGCAGAAGCCGAATGTTTTGAGCCTTTTTGAAAAACAAATATATCCCGAACGCATCAATGCCAACGGCGAAGCGGAAGTTCCCTACGATGTTTCGGGTTGGACTCTGCCTTTGCAAATGGGCGTTGAATACGTGGCGGCTTGGAAAATAAAGGATTTCAGCGATCATCAAAAAACTTTGAAAAAAGTTGAAAACATCAATCAAGTGAGAAAGGTTTTGAACTTGAAACCGAACAAAATACCGTTCGATAAATTGCCGAATCCGCTTAAATCCAATCCGAAGATCGGAATGTATAAAGGTTGGGCAAACTCGATGGATGAAGGCTGGACGCGGCTTGTTTTTGACAATCATCAGATAAAATACACTTCGCTGATGGATATGGATTTTCGCGTTAATAAATTAAATTTTGACACAATAATTCTGCCTTCAATCAGCGAAAAGTTTCTTTTAAATGGTCGAAGCGAAAAAGATTACCCGAAAGAATATACAGGCGGAATGACCGAAGCTGGAGTTGAAAATCTCAAAAAATTTGTCGAAAACGGCGGCGAATTGATCTGTTTTGACGATTCCTGCGAACTGGTTATAAATAAATTCGGTCTGCCAATGAAAAACACTTTAAAAGATTTGAATCGCAAACAATTTTACTCGCCCGGAACGATTCTGGAAATTGATGTTGATACGATGAATCCTCTGGCTAAGGGATTTAAAAAAACAACTCCGGCGTATTTTATCAACAGTTCTGCGTTTGAAATCACGGATAATTCAAAGGTCAAATCCATCGCCGAATACGGCAAAAAAGATATATTGCTGTCGGGCTGGATTTTCGGTGAAAAATATCTTAACGCCAAAACCGCCATCGCCGAAGCAAATTACGGCAAGGGGAAAATCATTCTTTTCGGCTTTCGCCCGCAGCATCGCGGTCAAACTTACGGAACTTTTCAGTTTTTATTTAATGCTCTCGAAAAATAAGCAAACAACTTTTTGTTTGCTTGAAACAATCGAACATTTACAAACGGAACGCCGTTATTTTGACGGCAATGAGTGCGACTGCACAAAAATAATCGTGGCAAACTTTACAGCCAAAGGTAAACCTTCAAAGATCATTAAATTTTCTTGAACGCGTTGGCGTTCATTGCCGTTAAGAAAACGGCGTTCCATTATTATTATGAAATTATGCAATAGTTTTTTAATGTTTTTATTCGTTCTACTTATTTCAGCCCAAGCACTTTCACATACAAACGCAGGCGAATTCGCAGTTTATAAACTCGAA
This sequence comes from Acidobacteriota bacterium, assembly GCA_030859345.1. Taxonomy (GTDB): domain Bacteria; phylum Acidobacteriota; class Blastocatellia; order Pyrinomonadales; family Pyrinomonadaceae; genus Aridibacter. Next base: position 6,733 of record JALZKH010000088.1, read on the forward strand.
GGCGAACCGCTCGTCCGCGTCGGTTTGGTGAGAAATGCTTATTCGGCAACGATCTCAACCCGCGATTCAACTCTCGTTGCTGCAGAACTCGGCGGCACTAACAGGTTTTTAAATACAACCAGCGTCCGCGTTTCGTCAAATGCTTATCAGCCGCCCGAATTTGAGTTTTATCGCTTTGAAATTTCCGATATTCCAACCCGCGAAGGTGCTGATGCAATTGCCAATCGAATAAGAAATGAACTGCGTGAAGATGCTTTGATAATGAACAGCGAAACATCGGACAATTGGCGGATTCGAATTAATAGAGAAATTGAAACAAAAACCGAAGCCGAGAATTATCTTGCGGCTTTAACTGCAAAAGGTTTCGGTAATGTCAAAATTGTTACACAAAAATATGCTTCGCCTTCTGATGACGCGATTCTGCTGACTCAGCAGATTATTCAGAATCCGAAATCAAAGGTACGAAGTTTATCGGATGTGGTTTCAAAAAACGTAACCGATTCGCCAAACTTGGTTAAAAAAATATCTTCAAGTGTTGCAACACGCCGTAAAAATGTAAATGTCGTGATAAATCCGACTTTACGGGAAGTTGTTGTAAATGGAAGCGGAACGGATATTTCATCGCTGCGGGCAGTTACTATCGGTTCAAATAATCCACGCGGAATTATCTATCTGAACGGCAAACGCTATCGCGGGAAAATGGAAGTTTTCGTAACTTCGGACGGACGCATAACGGTTGTCAATGTTGTGCCGATTGAAGATTATCTGCTCGGCGTAGTTCCGGCGGAATTGTCCCTGCCGCAGATCGAAGCCCAAAAAGCTCAAGCGGTTGCTGCCAGAACTTATGCACTCGGCAATAAAGATAATTATGATGCCGAAGGTTTTGATATGGTGGACACGATTTGGTCACAGGTTTATAAAGGCGTGGCGATTGAAACCGCAATGGGAACGCAAGCCGTCAATTCAACCCGAGGAATGATAGCAACCTATCAAGGCAAACCGATAAACGCAATGTTTACTTCGACTTGCGGCGGTAGAACGGAAGATGTAAAAAATATCTATGAATTCGATCTGCCGTATTTAAAAGGTGTCGAATGTTCGTTCGAAGGCGGAAAACACTTTGCTCCGTTTCTGGTAAAAACAACCCGCGAACCCGCCGTAATTCGCAACGAAGCTAATTATCAATATGTCCGTTTAGCTTCAAAATATGCGGTCAATAATTTTCTTTTTGCAACAAATCGGTTTGATGACGATTATTTTGAAGACCCGCCAAATGAAATCGAACTCAAAAGCTGGCTCAATCAATTAGCCGCAAAATTCGGCAAACCTTTTCCGCCGATAGTTACTGCCAATTCCGCCAAACCGCTTGTTCTCGCATCGGTTTTGGCAGGAATTATTTACGATGATCCCGGCGATTCGGATGTGCTTTTATCGGATTCCGATATAAATTATCAACTTTCTTTTCTCGATGCCGGAGAAGTTCACAAACAATTTCGCCCCGTGCTTGCCGTTTTGATGCGGGACGGTTGGTTTTCGATCTATTCAGATTTAACAATTAAACCTAATAAACATTATTCACGCCGAAAAATCCTGAGTTTGATTGACAATATTTACAGCAAGAAAAAATGGAATTTATCATTTGAAGACGGCACGGCAAACCCGACCGACGACGGTAAACTCAATATAAAACTCGGCAAAAGCGAAAAGGAAATCAGAGTTAATCCGAGTGCGTTTTTGTTCCGTAAATTTGGCGATTCTTTTTATCAGGTAAAAGAAATCGCCCTCGTTGGCGGCGAAAAAGTTCGATATAAGACAAACGCAATCGGTGAAGCAATCTATCTGGAAGTCGAACCGACTGACGAACCAACCGTCGCCGAAAGGATGTCGCCATTCACAAATTGGCAAAAAAGTGCATCCGCTTCATCCGTGCGTGCAGGTTTGGGCAGATATGTTAAGGGTTTAGGCGATTTAATTGATGTCAACGTCAAAAAACGCGGTTACTCGCGGCGGGCAATCGAACTCGAAATCATCACGACAAACGGCGTTCACAAACTCGAAGGCGGCAAAATCCGTTCAGCACTTCGCTTAAAAGAACAACTCTTCGTAATGGACAAACGCTACGCTGCAAACGGTCGCGTCGTCAGTTTCAATTTCACCGGACGCGGCTGGGGACACGGAATCGGAATGTGCCAATACGGTGCTTATGGGTTTGCTAAAATGGGTGTAAAATACGACGAGATAATTAAGCATTATTATACGGATATTGATTTGGTGAAGGCTTATTAAATACTCTGTAAATTAAGTTTGTAAACATTTTATCCTTGGCGGCTTATGCCCCTTTACGGGAGATAATTCATTGTAAATAAATTTTTAGGGATTCCCGCAAAGTCGCAAAGAAAACTTAATTTACAGAGTATTAAATTTATGCAATGAAATAAACTTACTTTTTTCACCGGCTACTACACCGATTTCTTCGCTCTCAAAAGCATCTCGCCAGTCGCCCAGATGATTAGGATAGCCGTGAGAATAAGTCCCGATATGAGATACGGCGTGTCGGGATAATTGATAATGGTCTGCACGTGGCGATGTAAAAATCCGATCAGCATCGCACTCCACCAGCCGAGTTGAGACACGAGGAGAAGCAGCATCGAACGGAACATAATTATTTTAGGTATATCATCGCCTTCCTTATAACCTTTCACCTTTTTTTGGAGCAGATACAGCGGAATGCCGTTGATACCGATAAGTATGACGAAAAAGAACTTAATGATCATCAAATTATCAACTACTCCCTTGAGCAGCACCAGCGGAATTCCCGCCAGCACCATAAGTCCCCAGCCAGCCCAAATAAACTTTTCGGTTACGCCGCTGACACGCACCACCTGCGGAAAACGAACCCGATTCAAAACCCAAAGTGAGCCGTAAAGATCGGTAACTATGACCGATCCGAATCCCAAGATCAGACCGCATAAGTGGATAAATAGAAAGATAAAAAACGGTGTTGTTTCCATAAGGTCTCCTTTGCAGCAAAGTATAACAGCGACATAATAACAAAATTCGTGTCTGTAAGTGTAATCGAAAGTTGGTCATAACCAAAATAAAAAATCACCTTCATTAAATCGCAGAAACAGACCGCTTGCTTAATAATTAGATTGTTTTTCTATTTATGTCAGTGCTTTAACTTAGTTTATACTAAATTATAAATTTTTTCTTGCCGTATAAGTAATGTCTTGTTCAATATGTTAGATAAAGAGGAGTTAAAATTTATTGATCTGTTCGCGGGAATCGGCGGATTCAGATTGGCACTCGAATCTTTCGGTTTAAATTGCGTTTTTTCCAGCGAATCAAATAAATATGCAGGAAACTTATTCTGCAAATTTCGGCGAAATTCCTCACGGTGATATTACAAAGATTCCATTAAACAAAATTCCGAAACACGATATTTTATGTGCCGGATTTCCTTGTCAGGCGTTTAGCATTTCGGGAAAGCATTTGGGATTTGATGATATGAGAGGAACTTTATTTTTTGAAATTGCGAGAATTGCAAAACATCACAAACCAAAAGTTTTATTGCTCGAAAATGTAAAAAATTTTGTCCGACACGATAAAGGCAAAACGCTTAAGACCGTCCTGCAAATATTGAAAAGTTTAAATTATGATGTTTTTTATAAAGTTTTAAATGCAAGTAATTTCGGCGTTCCAACAGCAAGAGAAAGAATTTATATTTTAGGCTTTCGCCGTGATTTAAATATTTTCAACTTTGAATTTCCAAAATCAAAACCGCAGTCAGGTTCGTTAAAACAATTATTAGACATTGAAGAATTAACAAGTGAATATATAATTAATCGCAAAGACGTTTTTTTTCAAAACTAAACAAATAAATAAAAATGTGTTTGGCGAACTCCCAAACAAACCCGTTCAAATCGGAATCATCAACAAAGGCGGTCAAGGCGAAAGAATTTATCATGAAAACGGACACCCCATAACTTTTTCGGCAAACGGCGGCGGAGTCGCAAGCAAAACAGGTGCTTATTTAGTTAATGGAAAAATCCGCAAATTAACTCCACGAGAATGTGCGAGAATTATGGGTTTTCCCGAAGATTTTAAAATCCCAGTTTCCGATGCTCAGGCTTATAAACAATTTGGAAATACGGTTGCGATTCCCATTATAAAAGCTATTTTTGAAAATATTATGGAAATAGTCAACGATTGAATTGACGCGGGCAAAAACCGACCCCACGCGACTCCGATTTAACCAAAATAGATTTTAACGGAAAGCTATTTTTGCCTCGCGTCCGATGATTTGTTCGGTGCGTGATTTAGGTTAAACGACTTCTGCCACTTGGGGGCTTGGTGCAGGCACACCGTGCAATAATCCTTCCGTGCTTAAATCTTCATCTATTTCTTCCCAATGTATCCCGTAGCCGCCGCCGCTAATCCGCCAATTCTTTCTTTGTTTTTCCGTCGCGTTCAAAAGACGTGGATACCAAACAAGAGGAACGCTGATTGTCCTGCCGTCCATCAGGCGAACACTCAACTCATCTTCGGTTATTTCCACTTCTGCGACTCGTTCATCAGCCGCTAATACCAAAATACTCATTCCAAGCCTCCAATAAATTTTGCCGATTTTCCCGCACAATTCTCTCAACCTGCCGCAACTCCCGTGCACTGAAACCACGATTATATCCTAGAGAAACTGAATTCAGCCAAAACTTTGCCGACAAATTATCACGGTCAATATGAACGTGCGGCGGTTCATTCGGCTCGTGGCTATAAAAGTAAATGCGATACGCTTCGTATCTCAAAACAGTCGGCATATTCAAGCATTATACTCTACTTCATACAAAAGCATCGAATTTACAAGAAAGCACCGAACGGTTGAGATGATGTGGGGCGAAACCGCCACCACGCAACTCTAAGTTTAACGGACAAGCCAACAAACAAAGTCGCTGTTTCACCTCACGTCCAATGATTTGTTAGGTCTCGCCGCTTGGTAGAGTTATCATGCCCGATATTTCCATATCTAGATTATTATTAACACGAATCCATCCTACACGCCTACGATTGTCTTGTATCTTCAACCACCATGTCATGTTAAGCTCTCTATCTAATTCACCCCAACAAATGCTAGCATCTCTCTCACATCGCTTTCCGCCTGAGCCACCCCAAGGGCTGAAATCTAACTTCTCCTCCTTCATACTGCCACGATACCAAACTTTGAACATGCCTTCTCCAAGGTAGGTATAAACCCAAATTACATCGCCAGGCTGGTATCCTTCATAGAATTGTTTAACTACGAAGCGTCCTGCAATAGTATGAACTTCGCTATCTAAAGAGGTAATTGTTTTTCCACGAGTGATTTTAAAGAGTTGCCGTGAGTTTAAACTGGGAGCAGCATAAACTGTTACGGTGCTAAGGACTTTCGCGCGTCCTTCATAAGAGCAGCCTTCCCCAGGACAAATGCCTCTGTCAATGTAAGTAGTCGGATGTTTAGTTGGTATGTCAACGATAGGTTTGGAATTTACAATTTCTGAATTTGTCGTAGTTGGAGACGGACTCGAAGACTTTTTAATATCACTGCTCGGACTAGCACAAGCTAAGCCGAAGCCCAACATCGTGCCAATAGCCATTAAACCTGAAATAACCGAAGAATGAGATTGCTGATTTAGATTCATAAAATTTCGCCGCGTTTCAACGGGAAGAAGCATAACTTTGTATTGAACTGAATTTCAGTTTTGTTATACCGAATTATTTTTACTTCAGTTTTATATAATAGTCAATAATTACTTGACTTTAAAATGGTATTTGCCAATAATTCCGTTAAATTAATTTAATGATTTTCTACAAAATTATGTCAAAATTTCTCAATTATTCTTTATGAAAAAGACTTGTAAACAGGCTTATAAAAACGGTTAAATAATGAATTCAAATTTCAAAACTCTAATTTTATTACTTCTAATTTGTTTTCCGGCATACGCTCAAACATCGGCGGAAAAAGGCTCGAAAATTGCAAAGGATGGATTTGCAAATGAAACTGTAATTCGGGATAAGTTCAATAACTGGCAAACGGATAATGAAGCGAAAAGCTGGCTTGGAATAATTGGATTTGAACTTAAAAACATCGAATCTGTGCAAGCATTCAAACCGCACGGCGAAAAGGCGGATGTTCGGGTGAAAGTGAAAACGAAAACGGGCGAATTTACCGAAGGGATTTCGATCAAACTTGTCAGCAATCCGAAAGGTTTTAATCAGATTGATAAGCGTTGGGTTGCAGATTATGCGAAGATGTGGAAAATGCCTGAAGATTTGGCGGATGCTTTGCGGTATTTTGTCGGTGAGAAATTACCGTTTAAGGAATCGAAAAATTCTGATCGTATGTATTTGAATGAATTTGATAAAGAAACGCAAGGGAAAATTGTTAAATTTTTCAGCGATAATAAACACAAAATTGTTTCGGATTTATTGAAAGGTCGCGGAAATGTTTCGGCGAATTGGTTTCTGGTCGCACAAAAAAGCGAAGCCGAAAGCCGTTGGACTTTTGAGCATATTGAAAATGTAATTGATTTTTATGCGGCGGGCGATGTGGAAATTACGAGTCGCGGAAGTCTGAAAATCGGTGCGATCACGATGCAGAGAAAGGGTGGCGACGGCGGACGTGAAACTGCAAAGATGCTGCAATTCAAATTAAATCCGGCGATGCTTTTTGATGCCAAATGAAATTTTCCCGCAATCAAATTATCGGTTCGCTTATCTTGCTTTGTGTGATTTTAATAATCGCACTTGTGAAAACTTTTTGGCATTGAATTTGTGTATTATTGTCTCACCTTACGCGATTTTGATTCTTCAGCACGATTTATCGTGTCAAAATCCAGCACAAAAGATTTTATTGTCGGATTTTTATTTTCAAAGTCCAAAATTCAGCAAAAATTAATTTACAAGGTGCTGAGTGATTTTTCACTTTGCATCTCTTTTGCCTTTAACTTTTTCTCTCCTGTTGTTACACTAACGATTATATTTTCAAGAAAACGGAGCGTATTGCCCGTTTTTTATTATTTAACAAAACAATTTTGGAGACAAAAAATTAAGATGGAACCGAATTTACAAAGAGAAACCGAGAACA
>JALZKH010000094.1 GCA_030859345.1 Acidobacteriota bacterium
GGAACACATCATCCGGCATTTGAAGATTTTCCGTATCTTGAGCGAACGGTATCGCAATCGCCGCCGCCGATTTATGCTGCGAGTTAATCTGATAGCCGGATTGTATAATTATGCAATTGAACATTAAATTACTTTTTCAAGAGGTCTAATAAAAAACAGATGATAAAAAAAATCGTTGTATCAATTGTTTTATTAGTGTCGTTATCGGTTTCCTTATTGGCTCAAACCACTCAAAGTTCTAATAATAAAGACGCAAAAAAGACAAAAATAACGGAAGTTCCGCCCGATTATAAAAGTGATGGATGCACGTTTTTCCCTGATGGAAATTACAGAGATTGCTGTGTCGCACACGATAAAGATTATTATAAAGGCGGTTCGTGCAAAGAACGTCGGGCATCGGATGGTCGGCTTTATAGTTGCATTAAAAATAAAAAGGGCTGGAAAAACAAACTCATCGCACCAGTAATATGGGTCGGTGTCAGGGTTTTCGGGGCATCAATTTTACCGACATCTTTTCGTTGGGGATTTGGTAAGAATGAAAAAGGCAAATAGTAATGGAAAATAGATAACGAATAATTGAAGAATCGTTATGTCAAATAACTTTAAGTTATCCATTTTCCATATTCAATTTTCGTTACCGATTAGTTGTTTTCCAATTTTTCCCTAACGATTTCGCTAACCATTTTACCGTCAACAGTTTTGTCGGATAATTTGGAAAGTGCGGCTTTCATCACATTGCCCATATCCTTCATCGAATTTGCTCCTGTTTCTTCGACGGCTTCCGCAACGGCTTGTTCGATTTCTTCATTTGTTGCAGCTTGCGGCAGATAATCTTCTATCACGGAAATTTCGGAATTTTCCTTTTCGGCAAGTTCCGTGCGTCCGGCATTTTCATATTGTTCGGCGGAATCTTTGCGTTGTTTGACGAGTGTATTTAAGGATTTGATTACATCTTCGTCGTTTAGTTCCGAACCTTTCTCAATTTCCTGATTCATCAAAAGTGATTTAACCATCCGCAGAACGGAGAGTTTTTCCTTTTCTTTGGCTCGCATTGCCGTTTTCATATCATCAATAATTTTATTTTTTAAACTCATATCTACATTTACCATTTACTATTTATCATTTATCATTTATCAAATTTCGATTAAATCTTTGTTCTTAAACGAATTTTCAATAATAGATGGTAGAGGATAAATCTTCAAAGTTAAAACTGCGTTGGCAGTTTGGAATTATTGCGGGAATTGTTTTAGCGATTTTTGCAAGCTATCCGCAGTTTAAAATGTGGTATCTGCAAGGCGATGATTGGCAAGGACATTATGCTTATAATGACATTGATGAAGTCGCCTACGCCTCATATTTGAAGGCTTTGATTGACGGCAGACCACGCCGAAATGATCCATATACAGGACGCGATGACACAACGGAAAATCCGCAGCCCGAATCGCTTTTTTCGATCCAGTTCGCCGCACCTTATACGATTGCGATTCCCGCAAGAATTTTCGGTGTTCCGGCAACCTGGGCGATGACTCTCACAGGAGCGTTGGCAGGATTTTTGGCGGCGTTTGCGTGTTTTTGGCTGATTGGATTATTAACAAGAAATTCGCTTTATGCAATGATGGGAAGTCTTGTCGTGCTTTGCGGCGGAGCGTTAGCGGCGGGTGAAGGGGCAATTGGCGAGATTCTCGGAACAGGTTTTTCATATCCGTATTTTCCTTTTTTGCGTCGCTATATTCCCGCACTCGGTTTTCCAGTATTTTTCGCTTTAATTACTTCGGTTTGGCTTTTGGTAAAAAACGAAAAGTTAAATCAAAGAATTCTCTGGTGTATTATTTCCGCGTTTTGTTTTTCATATCTGGTTTTTACATATTTTTATATCTGGACAACTGCTGCTGCCTGGTTGTTTTGCTTGGTCATTCTCTGGCTGGTAATTCGTCCGAGAGATTGGTGGAAAGATTTTCAAGGTTTTATCGCATTGGGAATTTCGTGTATTATTCCCCTGACTTTTTATGCAGTAATGCTTTCAAATCGTGTTGATTCAATGGATAACGTCCAACTTCTTGTTAATACAAGGGAGATGGATTTATGGCGTTTTCCGCAATATATTAGCTTATTTGCTTTAATAATTTTAACTTTCGGTGTCTTACAAAAATCAATCGAATTAAAATCCCGTTCGACGCTTTTTGCAATCTCATTCGTTTTTGTTCCTTTTATATTATTTAATCAGCAAATCATTACGGGACGCTCACTTCAGCCGATTCATTATCAGGTTTTTATCGGAAATTATGTTGCGGGATTGGCTTTAACTGTAAGTATAGGTTTAGTTTTTCGTGGATTTATCAACAAAAATTCTACTTTATCAAAAATAATTATTTTAATTGTGAGCGTCTTAGCAATTATTTGGGGGTTTGTTGAATGTCATTATACAGTTCGCGTTTTAGATGATGCAAATATCGCCAGAGATCAGGGAATGCCTTTGGCGAAAAGACTTACCGAATTATCAAAAGAAAAGCCAAATCCGTATCAGCAGACAATTTTTTCTCTGACAAACATTCAAGCTGATGATTCACCGACGATTGCACCGCAAAATGTTTTGTGGTCAAGACATCAGCACGTTTTTGCGGGTCTTTCTTGGCAGGAAAGCAAAGAGAGATATTATCAGTTTTTGTATTATCAAAATTTAGATGAAAAATGGCTGGAAAGTAGATTAAAGAATGGAGATTTTGTTTCAATGATTGCAGTTTTCGGTTGGGGCAGACACACAAAACGTCTGAGTTCTGAAGCAAAGCCTTTAACTTTTGGAGAAATTAACAGGGAAGTAAAGCAATTTGGAGATTACTATAAAGATTTCAGCTTTGAACAGGCTGCAAATCCGGCACTTTCATATCTTGTCTTACCAAGGGACCAAACGGTAAATTTTAACAATCTCGATAAATGGTATGAAAGATATGCAAAAGAAGAAATTGGAATTTATACTCTTTACAAACTAAAATTAAAAACCGTAAATTCTGCCGAATAAAGAAAAGACCGCTTTTACAGCGGTCTTTTCTAAAGTATTAAAAAATATAATTATTACTCTGCTTATGCGGCAAGAAGATCATTGGATACTTCGGCAAATACTCTTCTGCCATTTAGAGCATCATCAATTATTTCTCTGACTGCCGATGCGTCGGGATTTACATCCATTCTCGCACAAGCCCGAAGATGTCTGATAATGCCTTCCGAAGCGATTTCTAGAGCATCGCCTTCTAATTTTGAATAACGACGTGCCTGTATATGGTCAATTTGCAAAATTCTGTCTTGCAAAGTCATTGGTTTAGCTGCTGCTGCCACTTGTTTTTTTCCTCCAAATTTGATTTGTAAAAACCTTATTTTGTAACTTGTCTAAAAGTTTGCGATTTTTTTCACAATCTCGGACAAAACTAAAAGCCAATAAATTTACCTAGCTGTAAAAAAGCACTTTCTAGTTAAATATATATAATGACAAATCACTTATAAAAAAATATGCCAGAAAGCGTTAAATCGGCAATTCATTAACTTCATTAATGAATAATTCTATCAAATTTTAAGAGGTTTGTCACTATTTTTTTTACTGTGATGTAACTCTTTATTAATCAAAATGTTACAAAAAAAGACCGATGAATGTGCATTCATCGGTCAGTCCAAAATTGTTTATATAATAGTTATTTTCCGGCAGCAACAGCATCTTTCATAGCTTTTCCGATACGGAATTTAACGGTTGTTTTCGCAGGAATTTTGATTGGTTGCCCGGTTGCAGGGTTGCGACCTTCGCGTGCTTTACGCTTTGCTTTTACCAATTTTCCGAATCCCGGAATTGTAAATTCACCGTTCTTTTTAACTTCTTTTGTAGCAAGATCGGATAAAGTGTTGAAAAATTCTTTTGATTGAGCTTTTGTCAAGCCTGTTTTGTCAGCCATATGTCCGACGATTTCTGTTTGTGTCATACGCTTTTCAGCCATATTGTTTAGTTTTAACCTCCAGTTAGTTTTTGTGAAATTTGTTTAAGTCTTTATTTAACATTACTTATTTGCCTAAAGCAAATCGTAAGATCAAGGGGAATCAAACCAACAAATAAATTAGTTTGATCGGGGCGGCAAGATTCGAACTTGCGACCTCTCGGTCCCAAACCGAGCACACTACCGGGCTGTGCTACGCCCCGTTATCTTTTGTCGTTTCACTTAAGAAACAGCATCAGAAGCCGAATTTTACAGGCGAAAATGCTATAGGTCAAGTTAAGAAGCCGTATTTTCGTTAAAATAATCAATTATTTTTCTTAAAGCCTTCGCCCGATGACTGATTTTTTGTTTTAAATCGCGGGAAAGTTCCCCGAAAGTTTTATCAAAATTATCAGGTATAAATACAGGATCATATCCAAAACCGTTAGTTCCTTTGGGTTTTTCAGCAATCGTCCCATAACATATACCTTTTGAAAGATATTGAGTTTTGCCTTTATCATCTGAAACGGCAATAACACAGATAAATGCGGCACGCCGATTATTGCTGCCGGTTTTTTCCAGTTCGTTCAATAATTTATCCGTATTTTCTTCATCAATGGAATTTTCTCCGGCATATCTTGCCGAAAAAACTCCCGGTTCATTATTTAATGCTTCGACTTCCAGACCTGAATCATCCGCCAAAGTCCAGCAATTTGTTTGAACCGCGTAAGATTCCGCTTTAAGTTTTGCATTTTCTGCAAAAGTTTTACCCGTTTCAGCGACATCTAAAATATTTTCAAAATCATCCAGACTTTTCAGCTTTATCGGCAAATCATTCAGAAGTTGAATTAATTCTTTTATTTTTCCTTCATTTTTCGTAGCAACAAGAAGTGTCAACATAATTTTTTTCTAAAGAAAATCAAACATTTTACAAATATATATAAAGACAAAAGATAACAAAAAAGTTTAAAAATGTTGAAAAAATTTCAAATAAAATGTATAAATAAAAGGAGCGGTATGTTGTCCGCACTTACCTGATTTTTTTACAAACCAGCAAACAAAATCCCTTTGAGAGGAAATCTTACCTTGAACATCGTCGAAACTTCGACACAAGAAATAATAAATCAAACTAATACGTCTAAGACAAATTTTATTGAGAGCAAAAAAATGTCGGCGGATAATTTAGTCAGTTTAAACGAACTTACATTCAATTTGGGACTGTGGTTATCCGGGCTGGAAAGTTTCTTAAATCTTCGCAGCAGCACGATGGCTGAAGAAAATCCGACGGTTTCCAATTGGTCAAAAGAATTCAGTTTGACACATTCGGTATTGCTTTTGTGTTCCAAATTAACGCTGGGGTTAGCTAAAACTATTAACAAGGATATTAATGCAAACTCAAATGAAGATGTATTCGAGATTTTAAATAGTCTGGAAACAGGAAAAAATGAATTAAATATTTCTTTCGAAGAAATTCAGGAACTAGCCCACGCCTTGAAGGGTTCGGTTCTTTTAAGCTAAGGACTGCTTCGAGCCGCTCCGCTTAATTTCAACGAGTGGCGTGCGTGGAGCAATTCTCTGGTGGATCGCCTTAAAGGTGTTGAAGCTGTAGATAAATTAATTAAATTTGCCGAAAAAGAAGGCGAAAATTTTCTTCCTCAGACTTTGCAGGATTTAATTGATGAATCGGAAATTTCTGCCGAATTATTTGCTGATTTGAAAATGGTCTTGCCGCGTTTTGCAAAAATTCTGAAATGGTTAAGCGTTGTCGGCAGAATGCTTGAAAATGACGAACCTTTGAAAACGGCACTTCTACTTTTTGCACAAATAAACAAACAGATGCAGGAGATGATGAGTTATATAAATAATCGGGTTTTGCGGTTTAATAACGAAGAAAATACTCTTTTCAGTGCTTTAGATGGTGCGGCTTATACGGCTTCGATAGAACTCCGCAAAGTTTACAATCAGGAATTAAAAGGTTTAACGGAAATCCGTCCGACACCGCTTATTTATGCAAAAATCGAAACGGCTTATTCGCTTCTCAATGACAGTTTGCAATTAACTTTAGTAAATTTCGCACAATTAATTGACCGCACAATTGAACCGACGGATTTGTTCCCAAATTTGCAGACAAAAGAAGAACAATCGCTTCTTTTACGTGAAAATATGTGGAATGTTTTGCAATATGCTAAAGAAACAGAACAAAATCCCGAGGAAAATCTAATTAAAGAACTTAATAATAAATTAATAAAATTCCGCGACGAAAATCTATATTTTCTTTTCTATAAAGATATGGAAACCGTTGACAGATTCATTGAGGAAATTTTGATTACAAAAGACAATAAAGATTTAGTGCCGATTTTGCACCGCTTCGGAGCATATATTGAAACCTTACTCGGACAAATAAATATGCGTGTCGTGTTGGCAAATCATCCGTTTGAACCGATGCAGAAAGAATCTCACAAGATGTTTGTTTGATGAATGGGATGGAGAGAACAAGCGACAGAGAGATAGAGAGAAAGATTGATGATATTTCTGAATCCAAGAATTTTCTTTTCTCTCACTCTCTATGTTTCTCACTCTATTTTTTACTGAGATTGCAAAGTAGAAAGCGGTTTTTTAAATAATACATCGAAACTTGCGATTGCACCGATTATCATAACTAATGCGGCGGTTATTAAAATTCCCAAAATCATCAAACTCAAATCAAATTCCCATTCAATTTCCAAAATATATTTTGAAACTGCGTAAGATAAAGCCGTCGCAAAAACCGCCCCGATAATTCCAGCCATAATTCCCAGAATTCCGTATTCGGCAAAAAGAATCGCCGCCAGAGTTCCTCGTTTTGCACCCAAAGTTTTTAAGATCGCATTTTCATAAATTCTCTGTGATTTTGTTAAAGCAACTGAACCGATAAGTATTAAAATTCCACTCAAAATCACAAAACTTCCAACAAAGGAAATTGCCATAACAAAATTTTCGACCAGATTCTGCACTACTTTGATAATTTCTGCAACATCTATAATCTGTACATTTGGAAATTTATCAATCACATCACGCTGCAAACGCTGTCTGCCGGTTACGGGAATTCTTTTCAAAACATTTGCTACAAAACTCTGCGGTGCGGATTCTAAAATTCCCGGACGGAAAACGAATACGAAAAGAGTGCGTGAATTTCGTGCATCAATTTTTCTGATGTTAGCGACCTGAGCCGTAAGGTTGCGACCTGAAATATCAAACGTGATCGAATCACCGACACCGACACCGAGCCGCTCGGCAATCGAATCCATCACGGAAACCTGCAAAATTTTCTTGTTTTCGCCCGTCCACCAATTGCCTGCAATTATTTCTTCATTGTTATCCAAATCCTCTCGATATGTAACTGCAAATTCACGACCTATCTGTCCCGACTGTTCTCGGACTTCTTTATCATCATAGTCAATCGGTTTGCCGTTGACATAGGAAATTTTCGCCCGAATCGTCGGAATTATCTCGGCTTTTTCGCCCGTCTCTTTTTGAATCAGTTTGTTAAAATCTTTGATCTGACTTTTTTGTACATCTATAAAAAACATACTCGGCAATTTCTGATTTCGCGTAAAATCGAATTCCCGCACAAGATTCGTTTGCAAAGACTGCACTGCCAGCACTACAAACGCTCCGAGTCCGACAGCGAGAAGAATTACCCGTGTTTGATTTCCCGGACGATAGAGCGAATTTATCGCCTGAGCGATTGAAAACGACCCGAGATTTTTGAATTTTTTCAAAAACCACGTTAGAAAAATCGCCGCACCATACAACACCAGCGAAGTTAAACCGAGTCCGATCAAAAAGAACATTCCGACTCGAAATGAACCGGCTTGCCAAACCGCTAAACCGAGCAAACCAGCCAGTGAAAGCAATGCAAAAATCCATTTTGTCCAGTCCAGTTTCCGCAAATTTTTATTGTTTTCATCTCGCAAAAGCAAATTGGGTTTGATATTCCGAATCTGCAAAAGCGGCAAAACGGAAAACAGTAAAGAAATCAAAATTCCCAGGATCAAGCCTTGAAAAGCGGTTGAAAATTGAACTGAATATTTCATCGTGGCGGGAAGTGCATCATTAAAATTTAGTTCCGCATACCAGAGTCCGATTTGAGCAAGCAAAATACCGAAAAGACTGCCGACAAAACCGAGAATCAAAATCTGCAGAATATAAACGGTAATAATTTTCATCCCGCTCGCACCCAGACATTTCAAAACAGCGATGGATTTTCGCTTTTGTTCAACAAAAACTCTCGCCACATTCCAAACTCCGACACCGCCCAAAACCAAAATCAAAAGTCCCGTCAAAGACAGATAATTTTCCACCCGCTCAAACTGCTCGCCGAGTCTTTCCTGCGTTTCACGGTAAGATTGGATTCGCAATGTCGAGCCTTTTAGTTCTTCACGTAATTGCTTGACCAAAGCAGTTGGATTTGCCGAAGTGCGATATAGAATTCTTCTTTGAACACGACTGCGGTTCTGTGAAATTTCAGCGGCTTCAAGAGCATTTTTCTGAACATAAACTCTTGATCCGAGTCGAAATCCGCCTGTTCCGCCCGGCTCTTCGTCAAACGTCCCGCGAATCGTAAATTCCGCTTCGCCGATTTTTATTCTGTCGCCAATTTTTACATTCAATTCTTCCAGCAGAATTTTGGTAACAACCGCTCCGCTGTTTTCTAAAAGTTTGAAATCAAAAGCTTGAGCGTCCGAAGTTTTAAATTCTCCGACCAAAGGAAAAGGCGATTCAATACCGCGTAAAGAAACAAATTCAAAATTCCTGTTTTCAGCCTGAATGGGTTTTGCCATTGCCGAGACATCAATCGTTTCGTTACGTGCCTCGATAATACTTGAACTACCGACAATATTTTCAATTTTAGAAAGATCGGCGGGAGCAAAATCGTTTGTCGATCTGATGACAAAATCCGCCGTCAGCAATTCGCGGGCATCGCCGCCGACAGCTTGGCTTAAATTTTGAATCAGAGAACGCAAGGCAACAACCGAGCCGACACCGATGGCAATGCAAAGGAAAAAGAAAAGCAGACGTTTCCATGACGAGCGGATTTCGCGTCGCGTTAAATTAAAAATAAACTCCATAAAAATTACATTAAACCGTCGGAAATTATCTTTCCGTCTTTCAGAACTATTTGCCGCTCAGCTCTGTCTGCTAAAGCAAGATCGTGTGTAACAAGAACGAGTGTAACTTCGCTTCGGTCGTGAAGATTGGTCATTAAATCGAATATGTGATTACCGTTGTTCGAGTCGAGATTTCCCGTCGGTTCATCCGCCAGCAATATTTTTGGTTTGTTGGCAAAGGCTCTCGCAATTGCTATCCGCTGTTGTTCTCCGCCCGAAAGCTCTGATGGATAATGATGTCCGCGGTTTGTCAGTTCAACGTCTTCAAGCAATTTTTCCGCTCTTTCCCTTGCATCTTTTTTTCCGAGAATTTCCATCGGAATCAGGACATTTTCGTAAGCCGTCAAAGACGGAATCAGATGAAATGATTGAAAAATAAAACCGATTTTTTTACTGCGGGTTTCGGCTAAATCGTCCTCGCTCATCGAAACTATATTTTCATTATCAATAATTATTTCACCTGAAGTCGGAGCGTCAAGCCCGGCGATCAAGCCTAAAAGCGTAGATTTTCCGCTTCCCGAAGCTCCCGTTACGGAAACGAATTGTCCGCTTGGAATTTCGAGTGAAACATCGTCTAAAATAGTTAAATCTTCCGTGCCTGATTGGACGGTTTTGGTTACATTTTGAAGAATTATCATAAAGGTTTTAGAAAATGGAAAATGGAAAATGGAAAACGGAAAATAAAAAAGAATTCCACTTCTATTTTATAATTTACCATTTCCGATTAACCAGTTGACAATCATATAACGCGGAAATGACGCAAACAAGTTGCTGGAATCTGCATCATATTTTACGGAATTTACGAAATACAATATAAATACATTATGCAATTAATAGTTCGTTCTACATTAGTTTTAAGTTTCATTGTTTTAGCAATCTTCTTTTCCGCCTGTGATGTTTCGACGGCGGAAGGGAATAAATCCACCGGGATTAATAAACCGCTTATCGAACCGAATATTGCTAACGATAAGCCCAGGATTATTGCCTTCGGCGACAGTTTGACCGCCGGATTCGGTTTGAGTGAAAAGGAATCTTATCCATATCTTTTACAGGAACGTTTAAATAACGAGGGTTTTAATTATGAAGTAGTAAATGCGGGAGTTTCGGGTGAAACTTCGCTTGGCGGTTTGGAGAGAATTGACTGGGTTCTGGAACAGGATAATGTTGAAATTTTAATTCTCGAACTCGGTGCAAATGACCTGCTACGCGGCATTCCGGTTGAGCGTATGAAAAATAATCTCGATAAAATCCTTGAAAAAGCTAAGGAAAAAGGAATCGATGTCCTTTTCTGCGGAATGCTCGCTCCGCCAACCATGGGAAGTTCTTATCAAAGAGATTACACAAACGCTTTTCCTGACTTGGCATATAAACACAAAGTCAGATTCGTCCCGTTTTTACTGGAAAATATCGCCCTCGATAAAAAATTAAATCAAGCCGACGGTATTCACCCGAATCCTGCCGGAACAAAAATTATGATGGAAAATATCTATAAAGAGTTAGAACCGTTGTTGAAAAAATAATTTCAAAACTGTGGAAATCCACATTCATAAAATAACAAATAGCGTGGAAAACCACGTTGTTAGATAACAAGAATCGAATCATAATTTAATCAGCATTCAAAGTTGCCGGAATTTTTTTCCAGGAGTTAAATTATGATTCGATTTCTTTTCAATTTTCTTGTCGGTTTATTTCTTATCGGAATCGGTGTTTTTGCTATTTATTATTAGACAAAATTTTGTCAAATCAATCCGATAATTTTCCGTAAATCCTCACCCGTATTCTCGCTCAAATGCACACGCAAAGCACGTCTTTCTCTATCAAGTAAAACCTGAAAATCCCCGCGAGCTTGTGCCGCTTTAACAACACCGAAAGAATATTTCTGTCCGGGAACATCAATATCTTCTTTATCTTCCGAAGTTATTTGCAGGAAAACTCCGTTGTTTGCTCCGCCTTTATAGGCTTGTCCCGTCGAATGAAGAAATCTCGGTCCAAATCCTAAAGCTGTCGCAACAAGTTCTTTTTGCAAAACTTTGTGCCTCAATTCCTGCAGCAGTTTTTCGTTTTCCTCATTCATTTCGATATATCCGAGAACTGCAAAATAATCATATTCCTGCAAATGCTGTATGTGAGCTTCAATATATTTTTTCAAAGATTTTTCTTCGCCGACAAACTCATCGAGTTCCTCGACATATTCATCGGTTGAAAATAATTTTATTCCATCTTCTTCAAAAAATGCTTCTTCGGCGGGAAGTTCGCCTTCTTCCTCGTATTTATCTGTCAGTTTCCTCGCTTCAACCTTCGCCGCTTCGACATCCGGCTGATTAAAAGGATTAATTTCCATAATCGCACCTGCAACGGCGGTCGCAAATTCCCAGCGGAAAAATTCCTGTCCGATGTTTAATTTGTCTTCGATTTCGATCCTAACAAACGGATGCCCGTAGGCTTCGAGCGAAGCGATTTTTTCGTCCAGAGAATCGTCCTTCGTCCCTTTTAATTTCAAATAAGCAAAAACTCTGTCTTCATCATAATTTTCCGCTTCCTGAATTTCTTCCCGGTCAATCGGAATTATCGAAACGTCTTTTTTCCCTGTGCTTTCGGCAATCAATTGTTCAAGCCACGCTCCGAGATCGTAAATTTCGGGCGAAGTGAAAATCGTTAATTTATCGCGTCCCTGTTTGTGGCAAACGCCCAAAATAGTTCCCAGGAATGCTCCCGGATTCTCGGCAGGTAAATGCGATTTGCAAGCGTGAACCATTTCCGTCGCATTATTTAAAATCGCTTCAACATCCAATTGCATCGCCGCCGCAGGAACTAAACCAAAAGCCGTCAGAGCCGAAAAACGTCCGCCAACCGTTGGTTCGCCGTGAAAAACTTTTCTAAAATTATCTTCGTCGGCAATCTTTTGCAGTTTTGAATCGGGATCTGTTACAGCGACAAAATGTTTTCCCGCGTTTTCTTCTCCGACTTTTTCGCTCAGTTTGTGAAAAAACAACTGTCTGAAAATATTCGTTTCAAGCGTCGAACCCGATTTGCTCGAAACAATAAAAAGAGATTTTTCCAAGTTTATATTTGATTCGAGAGTTTTGATCTGAGCCGGAACTGTCGAATCCAAAACGTGAAATTTCCCGACATTAAAAGTTTCCGCCAAAACTTCGGGACAAAGTGAAGAACCACCCATTCCGCATAAAACAATATCGGTAAAACCTTCGTTTTTTACATCTTCGGCAAACGATTTATACTTTTCCAGATTACCGATTTCCATTTCAACAATTTCCAACCAACCGAGCCATTTATGCTCATCGTCATTCGTCCAAACGCTTGCGTCTTTGTTCCAAATACGTCCAATCTTGTCCGAGTTTTTCCATTCATCAAACTTTAGTTGAACAGCATTTTCTATTTTTTCCGGTAATGAAAATTCAAATTGATTTAGCATAAAAATAATTTATCACAAGCGACTTTCAGAAAACAGAGAAGCAAAGATAATTTCACAAATAACTACAAAATAAGCGAAATGTTCTAGAATCGGAACGAGAAGCGTCCCGCTTGCATTCCAACCGTCTACCTCAACCAACTCAAAAACATTTCTTCCTGCTGATGAAAAGCGTGTTCGGGATTTTTTGCGTTTTTTGTCATCGGCAGCTTAAAAAACATTGAAAGTTGTTCCTGAATCCCCGAATTTCCGCGTTGTTTTGCTAAATCCAGACTTCTGGCGATTTCGATTGCTAATGGTGCGGCGAGGATTGAATCTTTGCAGAGGAAATTTACTTTTAACTGCATTGATTGTCCGAGGAAGCCTGTGAAGTCTATGTTGTCCCAAGCCTCTTTGTTGTCGCCGCGTGGTTTGTAATAGCGGATGTCAATTATATGGTCGAGGACTTCGTAGCCGAGAATATTTTGGAGGACGGAAGCCTTTGTTTTAATCTTTGACGCAAGCGAATCTTCGTTTGAAAGTGCGAGACCGTCGCGGTTTCCCAAAATATTTGTCGAATACCAGCCGTCAATTTTTAACGCACGCGATTTTAAAGCTGGAGCGAGAACAGTTTTGATAAATGTCTGTCCCGTTTTGCCGTCTTTTCCCGCGATTGGAACGCCATTTTTTTCGGCAAATTCGATCAAAGCGGGAATATCTGCGGAAACTGACGGCGTGAAATTTCCATAAGGCACATTTTCGCTAATTGCGGCGTAAGCATAAAGCATTGCAGGTGCAATTTTGCTGTTATTTTCGTCAAGAGCATTTTCAAAATTGTTTAATGAAGCAAAAATTTCGTCTGTTTCATCAGCGAGTTTTTCGGTTGAGGCGAGATTTATAACGACAATTTCATCGCAGGTTTGTTTGAATTTTTGTAAATTATTTTTGATTTGCTCAATTGTTTGGCGATGCGAATTATTTACAATTAAATTTTCGCCTTCGATATTTGAGAGAAACTCTTTATTTCCAGCGGCTTGCCAAGGTTTTATATTTTTAAATTCATCTTCAACGGCAATAAATTGTTTGTGCGTCAAAACATTATGTTCGGCGGCGGCATCTGCCAGATTTGCGTTATTTAAATCCCAACCTGCAAAAATTATGTTTTCATATTTTGCTAAATCTTTGGTTAATTCCGCATCCAAATCCGCCAACGGCAAACCTTCTGTGCCGATCAGACCTTTTTTCAAAAGTTCGATTCCTGCAACTATCGTTGTCCCGACTGCTCCGCCCAAACCGATTATTGCAATTCCAAGTTTCTTTTCGCTCATAAGGAAATAGATTTTACACCAAAAGAGTTTTAGCCACGAATGAACACGAATCAACACGACTAAAAATAAAATAATTTGTCTAATTCGCGGCTAAATCTCTTTTTTCTCAATCGCATTGTTTGCAATTTTTCCAAGCGTAGCGACAAATAAATTAAAATTCGCAAAGCGTTTGTCGTTTGTGAAACCTTTTTTAAAACGATAATGAATTTGTTGAGCAATGACAGCGATTTTGAATGTTCCGAAAACGTAATAATAAAGTATATTCGATAAATCTCTGCCCGATTTTTCGGCATACATTTCGGCTAATTCTTGCCGCGAAATATTTTCCATCAAAACTCTCGGATTAAACGGCATCGAAAGCATTTCGTCGCCGCCTTCTTTTGACATCCAGTAACCGAGAGTAGTGCCGAAATCCATCAAAGGCGAACCGATGGTCGTCATTTCCCAATCAAGCACGGCGACGATTTCCGTTAAATTTTCGGGGTCGAGCATAATATTGTCGAATTTATAATCGTTATGAACGAGCGTTGCGGTTTTGTCTTCGGGAATGTTTGCGTTGAGCCATTCAATTGATTTTTCGAGCGATTTCCATTCGTCGGTTTTGGAATCGAAATATCTTTTTGTCCAGCCTTCGACTTGTCTTTTTGTGTAGCCTTCGGGTTTTCCCAAATCTCCAAGTCCGGCTTTTTTGTAATCAAGCGAATGTAGTTCCACCAAATTTTCGATAAAGGATTCACAAACTTTTTTTTGCAATTCGCTTGAATTTTCCAATTCCACCGGCGATTTTCCGCGAATTATCAAACCGTTTCGACGTTCCATTAAATAAAATTCCGAACCGATTATATTTTTATCTCCGCAATAAATAATCGGTTTTGGAGCGGGTTTGTAAATTTTTGAAAGTTTCGATAAAACATTAAATTCACGCGACATATCGTGTGCGGTTTTAACTTTATTTCCAAAAGGCGGACGACGCAAAACATATTCTTCGCCGCCGATTTTGATGAGATAGGTCAAATTTGAAGCACCGGCGGGGAATTGGGAAATTTCTATATTATGAATTTCGGCACTTAAATTTTCGGCTAAAAAATGCTGTAAATTTCCGCTGTTTAGGTCTTCACCTTTTCGGATCGGTTTTGTGTCGTTAGTCATTTTAAGTTTCAGTGAAAAATCTACTTATGCTAATCTTTAAAAAACAAATATGAACTTTAATTATTCAGCAAAATCTCTCGAACTGCAAAAGTATTTGCAGACGTTTATGGATAAAAATATTTATCCGAATGAAAAACGCCACACGGAAGAAATAAATTCGGGCGACAGATGGAAGTCTTTGGATTTGATCGAGGATTTGAAGGAAAAAGCAAAAGCCGCAGATTTGTGGAATCTTTTTTTACCTGATGTTTCGGGTTTGACGAATCTCGAATACGCTCCGCTTGCTGAAATTATGGGCAGAGTTTACTGGTCGGCGGAAGTTTTTAACTGCTCCGCACCAGACACGGGAAATATGGAGGTTCTGCATCTTTACGGGAGCGATAAGCAGAAACATGAATGGTTAAAGCCTTTGCTTGATGGCGAAATTCGCTCGTGCTTTTCGATGACTGAACCCGATATTGCTTCATCCGACGCAACAAATATTTGCGGTTCGATAATTCGAGACGGTGATGAATATGTTTTAAATGGGCGAAAATGGTGGTCAACGGGAGCGGGCGATGAGCGTTGTAAGTTGGCAATATTTATGGGAAAGACGGATGAAAACGCTCCAAAGCATTTGCAGCAATCAATGATTCTCGTGCCGATGGATGCGGAAGGTTTGAAGGTTGAAAGATGTCTCGATGTTTTTGGTTATGATGATGCTCCGAACGGACACGCCGAGATTTCATTTGAAAATGTCCGCGTTCCAAAAAGGAATTTGATTCTTGGCGAAGGTCGCGGTTTTGAGATCGCTCAAGGTCGGCTTGGTCCCGGTCGGGTTCATCATTGTATGCGTCTGATCGGTTTGGCGGAACGCTCGCTGGAAATGATGTGTGAACGTGCAAAACAACGAACAGCTTTCGGCAAAACTTTGGCGGAGCAGGGAATTATCAGAAATTGGATCGCCGAATCCCGCAACGAGATCGAACAAGCACGACTTCTGGTTCTAAAAACTGCTTGGTTAATGGATGAAGTGGGAAACAAAGCCGCCCGCAAAGAAATCGCAATGATAAAAGCTGTCGTGCCGCAGATGGCTCTGAAAGTCATTGACCATGCCATCCAAACCCACGGCGGAGCAGGAGTTTGTCAGGATTTTCCACTCGCCTTTGCGTGGACAATTGCCAGAATGCTTCGAATCGCAGATGGTCCCGACGAAGTGCATCTGCAATCTATTGCCAAAATGGAGTTGAAAGGTAGATAATAGTCTTATATGAATTGGTTAAAAGATATAATTACTAATCCATTTGCAATCGCAACTGCGGTTGTTCAATGGTGTGTATTTATTTATTCTATAATTTTTGAAAGATCGGGCTTTTTATCAAATAAACCTTTGTCTTTTGATCGTGGTACTCCTGTGTTTGATTGGTTATTCATCTTAAATTTTTTTCCATTATTTATTATTGATAAACTTGCTGGAATATTTAATTTTTTAACAGGAACGAATTTGCTTTTAAGTTTCTTATTTGAAATTTTGCTTGGAATTATCCTCATGTTGCTTGTTACATTTCAATGGATGATTGTTGGCTATTTTGTAAGTTGGATATTTAATTTGTTTAATTCCAATAAAACGAACTTAAAAATAAACTGATATGAAAATACGAAAAGTTACATTAGAAGACGCGGAAAAAGTTGGCGAAATTTATAATTATTATATTCAGAATACGCATCATACGTTTGAAACGGAACCTTTGAGCGTTGAATTGACACGAAAGCGGATCGGGAAAGTTATTGCAGATTTTCCGTTTTTAGTGGCGGAACAAGACGGTGAAATTTTTGGCTATGCCCACGCCGCCCAATTTAAATTGCGACAGGCTTACGAGCATTCGGCGGAAGTTTCGATCTATGTTAAAAATCAGTCCAAAAAAAGAGGAATCGGTTCGCTTTTGTATGAAAAATTATTTGCAAAATTGGAAGATACGGACATTCACGCTCTTGTTGCCGGAATTTCTCTGCCAAACGATGCCAGCGTAAAATTTCACGAAAAGTTAGGTTTTGAAAAGGTCGCACACTTTAAAGAAGTCGGTTACAAACTTGGCAGATGGATTGATGTCGGTTATTGGGAAAAGTTCAATTTCTAATTTTTATTTATATTCATTATCAATAACTTTTGACTGATCCCATTAACACTTAACAGAAAGTTAAATAATCTTGTATTCAAACAGGATAAACAGGATAGGCAAGATAAGAATTTCTAAATAGTTCAAATTTATCTTGTTTATCCTGTTTGAATTTTTTCGTTAAAATTTTCAATCAAGATTCAATTAATCTTAATTCCCCTAAAATCCGCCTCGCATTTTCAATCAGATTTTCTTCTGCTGCAGGAATTCGTAAAATTCCATTTGGCGAAAATGCCGAACCTTCGATTTCCTCAATTAACTGCATAAGTTTTTCGGGAGCGACTTGCGATTTGTCATCCAATTTTATGGCGATTCCTTCTTTGGCTTTATCAACTGAAACAATGTGCATTTCTTCGGCGGTTTGTCTGAGGCGTGCGTATTCAAAGAGATTTTCAACCGATTCGGGAAGTTTGCCGTAGCGGTCTTGGATTTCAACATAAATCTGCCGCAATTCTTCTTCATTTTCGGTTGAAGAGATCCGTTTATAAGTTCTAAGTCTTTGGCTGGTTTCGTTAATATAATCCTGCGGAATCGAAACATCCACGCCGAGATTTAATGACACGCTTGTTTCATCGTCAATTTCCTCACCGCGTAATTCGGAAATTGTGCGGTTGAGCATTTTTGTATAAAGATCAAAGCCGAGGGAATCGAGATGTCCCGATTGCTGACCGCTTAAAATATTTCCCGCACCGCGTAATTCCAAATCGAGTGCCGCAATGCGAAACCCTGCACCGAGATCGGAAAATTCACGAATCGCCGATAAACGTCTTTTTGCAATCGGCGTTAATTCGAGTTCCGAGGGAATCAGCAGATAAGCATAAGCCCGACGTGATGAACGTCCGACGCGACCACGCAATTGATAAAGCTGCGACAAGCCGTAATTGTCCGCTCGATTTATAATTATTGTGTTCGCACGCGGAATGTCTATGCCGTTTTCAATGATCGTCGTCGCAATTAAAACGTCATATTTATAATCCACAAAATTGAGCATCACCTTTTCGAGTTCCTTCTCGCTCATCTGTCCGTGTCCGATGACAATTCTTGCATTCGGTACGATTTTTTGAATATGGGCGGCAATCGCTTCGATGGATTGCACGCGATTGTGTATGAAAAATATTTGCCCGTTTCGTGAGAGTTCAAGTTCAATCGCCGATTTAATAACTCCTTCGCTAAATTGGACAACCTGCGTATTTATTGCCAGACGATCTCTCGGCGGAGTTTCAATCACGGACATATCACGCATTCCGACCATAGACATATTCAGAGTTCGCGGAATCGGAGTTGCAGTAAGTGTCAGAACATCAACTTTTTTCTTTAATTGTTTTAATTTTTCCTTGTGTGCGACTCCAAAACGCTGTTCTTCATCAACAACCACAAGCCCAAGTTTCGGCATTTTTACATCATTCGATAAAATCCGATGCGTCCCGATCAAAATATCAACTTCGCCCTTTTCTGCATTTGCGACAACTGATTTTTGATCTTTCCGTGAACGAAAACGTGAAAGCATTTCGATTTTTACTGGAAATGCTGCAAATCTCTGTTTGAATGATTCGGAATGTTGATAAGAAAGCACGGTTGTCGGCGTTAGAACTGCAACTTGTTTTCCGTCCATTACGGCTTTAAATGCCGCCCGCATCGCAACTTCCGTTTTGCCGTAGCCGACATCGCCTATAACTAATCTGTCCATCGGCACGGGAGTTTCCATATCTTTTTTTATCTCATCAATCGAAATTGCCTGATCATTCGTGAGTGTATATGGAAACGCATCTTCAAATTCTATCTGCCACGGAGCATCAGCCGAAAAAGCGTAGCCCTGAACAAGTTTTCGCTCGGCGTAAAGGCGTAACAATTCATCCGCCATATCCCGCATCGCCCGCTTCGCTTTCGCCTTTGTTTTCTGCCAACCTATTCCGCCTAAACGGTCAAGCGTCGGTTGCTGTCCTTCTTTCGAGCCGTAACGTGAAACTAAATCCAATCTTTCCACCGGCACAAAAAGTTTTGCATTATCCGCATAAACGAGCAGCATAAACTCCCGTTCAACTCCCTGCGTTCCGATCATCTGCAAGCCTTCAAACCGCCCGATTCCGTGGTCAACGTGAACAACAAAATCACCCTGTTTCAAATCACGGAAATCAGAAATAAACGCTGATGTTTTTGATCTTCCTCTTTTAGGTTTTTGTTTTTGCGGTTCAAATTCTAATTGAGTCCGCTCACCGAAAATCTCTGTTTCGTTATAAATTTTTAATCTCAAAGACGGAATCTCAAAACCGCTCGATAAATCACCGATCCGTAACAAACTACTTGGCAAAACTACTGCATAATCCCGCAAAATATCATTAAATCTTTCAGCGAGACCTTGCGATTGAAACACAAATAATGAGTTGTTTGGTAATTGGTAATTGGTAATTGGCAATTCGCCTTTATCTCCGCCTTGCGAACTTTGCGGCTTTGCAGGAAATTCCTCTTTTTTTAATTCAACAGCAAACGTCTCTATATTACCTTGATATTTACGAGTCGAACGTGATTGAATCTCAAAGTCAGTAGATTTTTCAGCGGTCGGAAAAAGAAATAGAGGTGTTCGTTCTTTGGTCTTCGGCAACTCATTCTGCAATTTTAAATCTGAGATATTTTCTACTGACAGGTTTCCGCCAACTGCAAATTCCTCATCCGTTTCGGCTGCGATGTTTCCAAGGCTTCTGATTTCCAACCTTTTATTTTGATTAAACTTTTCCCGTAAGGCTTCGGGTTCTAAAAATAATTCAGACGGTTCAAGTCCGATTTCACCGTGTTCGATTATTTCTTCGTAATGCTCCTGCAAACGCTCGTAAAAATCGCCGAGATTTTGTTCGACGATGGTTGGTTCATCAATCACAAAAACACAGTCTGCCAAATAATCAAAAATGCTTGAGTCCATATCATTTACTAACGACATCAAAAATTCCCAACCTGAAAATGATTCGCCCTCATCAGCAAAATCGGTACGGTCTTTTAGGTTTCGTTTGAATTTTTCGTCAGCAAAACGCTCGCTTGCAAGTTCCGCCCAAATTTGAAAATCATCGGAAGTCGCCGCAAATTCACGCATCGGAGCGATTGAAACTTTATCTAACTGTTCAATCGAAAGCTGTGAATCCGCATCAAATGTGCGAATCGAATCAACCGTATCGCCAAAAAATTCGATGCGAACAGGATTTTCCGCATCGGGCGACCAGACATCAATGATTCCTCCGCGAGTTGAGAATTCACCGAAGTTTGCAATCGGCTCATCCTTTTTATATCCGCTGGCAAATAATTTGCCGATCAATATATCAGGCGGAAAATCTTCATCACGTTTTAAAATTGCACCCAGTCTTTTGAATTTAGCGGGCGAAGGAATTTTTGTAATCAAAGATTTTGCCGAAAGTATCAGAAAATTAGGCTTGGAATTTGTCAGATTCCAAAGTGTCAATGCTCTCCGTTCCTGAGTTTCAGCGTGCGGCGAAATGCCCGAATATGGATCAGCCTCGAAAGAGGGAAGAGTAAGAAGACGGGGAGATGGAGAGATGGGGAGATGGGGAGATTTTTTCTCCGTTTCCACGCGTCGCCGCATCTCCGCGTCAAAAAAGTTTAAATCGGATTCCCACGTTTCCAGATCCGTATTTAAATCAGTAATTACGACAAAAGTTTTATCAACTTCAGCTTGAATCTCGGATAGAACGTAAGATTTTGCGGCAATTGATGTCAACCCGCTTAGAGTTAAAACCTTAACTCCGCGTTTTATCTCATTACGAAGACGTTCCAAAACATTTAGAGTTTCGGTTGATGGATTCATAAAAAAAATTTCAATTCCGTATGCAAACGAATGTTTGTTGTTCGGACAATTTTAATCAAGCAGCATAATCGTTGCTTCGCCTTCGATTAAAATTGTGCCGTCCTGATTTTCGCAAGTGGTATCAATTTTAATTATCGGTTTGTCTTCGCGTATTTTTTTGACGGTTGCTTTTGCCGTGACTGTATCGCCGATATATGTTGGATGTTTGAATTTCAGCGTTTGTCCGAGATAGACGAGTTTTCGCACATTTAATTTGTAGCCCAGAACCGCCGAAATAAACGAAGCCGTCAGCATTCCGTGACCGATTCGTTTCCCGAAGCGTGTATCTTTGGCAAAATCTTCGTCCAAGTGAATCGGGTTATAATCACCTGAAACGTCTGCAAATTGCTTGATTAGTTCGTCCGTAACTTCTTTACTGACCGAGAAAGTGTCGCCGATTTTTAATTTCATAATTTTTATATTTTAAACGCACATATCCGCAAATAGATAAATCCGACCACCTATGGTTTATTTATCTGCGGTTCAAAATTTTTATTAAATAAACTTTCGCACGAATGAGGCAGGTTTTCAAAAACGAATTTTAAAAAAAATTGCCGACTCGGAAAGTCGGCACAAATAACAATAGGAGTATTGAAATTTTCAGTAAAAGCAATTAGAAATCAAGTCCCCAACCGAAAGTAACACGGCTCTCGGCAACCGTTTTACCGTGTTCTTTTTTACTTAGGACACCTTCTAATACTTTTGCATTTTCATCCAAAGTGTAGAAATTTCCTTTGATAAGAAATTCACCGTCGAATTCATAACTGATTCCGTTTTTGCTTTTCGCTTGAAAATGAATTTTTCCATTTGAAATTTCCAGATTTTCAAAGCGTATGTATGTTCCTTTTTTGTGATCCAAAAGAATCATAGAACCACTCGGCGTAATTAATTCACCGTAATTTCTATCTTTCGGATTCACATCGAAATTTTTGTTGAAGATATTAAATTGCCTAAAATCTTCAAAACCGTTCGGGGCTTCATCAAGAAAATAATAATAACCTTCGGGATCAAAAGACGCTTCATTCATTTCGTCCGTCTTTGGCGAAGTTAATTTATCTTCTTCAAAATTAAGCGGCAAAACAGAATTCGGATTGTTTATATCAAAAGCGGTTGTTTCTTCTGCCGCATAATGACAGTATTTTCCATTAATACTGTTTTGGTTTTCGAGCGATAAAAACCGATAAACACCAACCCACGCCAAGCCGAAAAAAAGCGTGGCAACACAAATCGCCAAGTTAAAAATAATGTTTCTGACTTTCATTTTTTGTTGAGAAGTTACTCCTGTAAAATAAAGAACTAATTAATCAAAATTATACAAAATTCTAACAGGAGAAAACAGCGTTATTTTTACTGTTTTACGACTGTGGATATCCACACTCTTAAATTTTATCCTAGAAAATTATTTACTTTGTAAACTATAAGAAAACTTTGAACACCAATCAAATTTGTTGTTAAACGTCAGATTCTTTTGTACTATTTACTCACAATATATCTAACTTTTGAGTTTTTTAATGAAAGCATTTTTCACTACTATCCCAACCAAAAATTAATTCTTCTTTAGCGATAATTTTGCCATTTTTCGTTTTCTTTAATGTCCCTTTCAAAACTTTTGCATCAAAATTGAAAGCAGAAAAGTTTCCTTTAACAATAAATTCGCCTTTAAATTCATATATAATTCCTTTTTGCTTTTTGGAAACGAAGCTGATTTTCCCATCTTCAATTTCAATGTTTGGAATGTCAATATAATCGTGCATTTCACAACCGTCTATTGCACCGTTATCTTTATCTTCAAGCACAATAAAACCTTTTGGAGGGATTAAATCGCCAAACTTCATATCATCCGAATCAACTTCAAAGTTTTTATTATTGACAGAAATAAAGAAAACATCTCCAAATCCTTTAGATTCTTCAAAAAAATAATATCTTCCCTCAGGATCAAAATGTGCAAGATTATCTTCATCCTTTTTCGGATCGGATAATTTATCCTCTTCAAAATCAATCGACAAAACGGATTTGGAGTTGTTTGTATCAAATACATTTGTCACCGGGGTATTAACTTTTGCAAGTCTTACTTCATAACCTAAAGTGTTGCTGAGAAAAAATTGATAAACACCAACCCATGCTAAGCCGAAGATGAAAGCTAATAGACCGACGGCGAGATTTAGTAAAAGATTTCTAATTTTCATTTTGTTTGATTACTCCTGCTTTAATGATCTTCGAACTGTTATCATAAAATTTACAAATTCCCAGAAATTAAAAACAGCGTTTTTTTACTGTTTTGAGATTGTGGATGTCCACACTCTTCTTTGGTGTTCAGGGTTTGACTGGTATTTCGCTAAACTCTAAACTCTAGACTTTGAATACTAAAGAGAAATAATTTTATGAATATTCCTGAATTTAACGAAATCATCGAACCGAACGATCAAACCGAAGCCCGCGAAAAGAATTTAAAAGAATTAACCGAATTCGTCGGCAATCCGTATCCGAACAAATTTGAACGCTCAAATATTACTGGCGGAGAAGATACGATCACAAAACTTGTAAATTTTCAGCCGATTGTCGAAGTCGTTGAGGAAATCGGTGAAGTCGTTGCAAAACTTGCGGAACGGACGCGACCTGCTCCCGAAATCAAAGAACCGCTTAACGAAAAACTCAAGTCTTTGGGAAATGTGCGGATTGCGGGACGGCTTGCAACTCCTCCGCGTGTGATGGGAAAAGCGGCGTTTGTGCATTTGTCGGATGGTAAAAATCGTTTGCAGATTTATGTTCGCAAGCAGGATGCGAAAGCGATCAATAATGATAACGGTGAGGTTTTGGATGAAGATTTTTCAGGATTTACACTTTTCGGA
Source organism: Acidobacteriota bacterium (assembly GCA_030859345.1). Taxonomy (GTDB): domain Bacteria; phylum Acidobacteriota; class Blastocatellia; order Pyrinomonadales; family Pyrinomonadaceae; genus Aridibacter. The sequence continues at coordinate 23,842 of JALZKH010000094.1, forward strand.
TTATTAGATCACGGCGATTTTGTCGGCGTTGAAGGTTTTTTGTTTTTGACGAACACGGGCGAACTTTCGGTTCACGTTGAAACAATTCAGTTTCTTGCAAAAGCGATGCTGCCGATGCCCGACAAAATGCACGGAATCGCCGATCCCGAACTGCGTCGGCGTTATCGTTATATGGATTTAATCGGCTCGTCTTTGCAAATTGACCACGAAGGCTTAACCACACGAGAAATTTTTGAACGTCGTGCGAAGATAATTTCCTCGATGCGTCGTTACTTAGAAGATCACGGCTACATCGAGGTTGAAACTCCGATGCTCACGCCAAAAGCGACTGGTGCGGCGGCAGAGCCTTTTGAGACATTTCACAAAGCTCTCGACATCCCGCTTTTTGCGAGAATCGCTCCCGAACTTTATTTGAAACGCTTAATGGTCGGCGGTTTTGAAAAGGTCTTTGAACTCAACCGCAACTTCCGCAACGAAGGTTTGTCGCACAAACACAACCCCGAATTTACAATGCTCGAATTCTATTGTGCCTATATGGATGTCAACGGAATGATGGATTTTTGCGAGGAAATGTTGAAAAAATCTGTGTTGGAAGCAACGGGAAGTTTGAAAATTGATTATGAAGGAAGAGAAATTGATTTTGAGAAACCTTTTGAAAGAATTTCTATGAAAGATGCGGTGCATCAACATTTATCACTTGAAAGGGAAGTTCAAAGAATGATCGAAGTGGGAAATAATCCTGAAGATTACATTACTTCTTATAACGATTTGATTGGTGGGGATTATGAAAAATCTTGGCTTGATGATCCGATAAAACTTCGTGCAATTACTTTGTTTCTTGAGAAAGAAAGAAAATTTCACGGAATTCCAAAAGATAAAGATAAACGAGAGTGGAAACTTAGTGCTGAAACACAAGAAGAAAGAAAGGTAAGACGAGAAAAAACTATTGAAAGAACAAAAAAACTTTGGAACGAATGTTTACCAGAAGCACAAAAATCTGATGTTAATGATAGATCATTTGGTGCAAATGATTTAGTTAATATTTTTGAAGAAGTAGTTGAGGAATATTTAACTCAACCGACATTTATCATTGATTTTCCAAAATCTGTTTCGCCGCTTTCAAAGGCTTCGCCCGAAAATCCGGCGATTGCCGAGCGTTTTGAATTATTTATCAACGGAATGGAAGTCGCCAACGGATTTTCGGAATTGAACGATCCGAAAGAGCAATACGAACGCTTTGCTGACCAAATGAAAGAACGCGAATCGGGCGATGCGGAAGCGATGGTTTTGGATGAAGATTATATCAAAGCCTTGTCTTACGGAATGCCGCCCGCCGCCGGAATCGGAATTGGAATTGATCGAATCGTGATGCTTTTAACCAATCAACATTCGATCCGCGATGTGATTTTGTTTCCGCATATGCGACCTGAGAAAAATACGTTTGCGGATGAAGAAGAATGAAAAATAATGTAGGGGCAGGTCTTGTGCCTGCCCAATGAGCCGAGTGGCGAAAATACACGCATGCATCTTAGAATTTTGCTACTGACTCACGGGCAGGCACAAGACCATGCCCCTACAATGTATGTTGCGTTGAATTTTATAAATTGAAAATTTTTCTACTAACAACTTTTGCACTCACAGCGTTTGCGTTTAATTCGATTCTCTGTCGGCTCGCACTCGGCACGGAATTGATTGATGCAAGCAGCTTTACGGCGATTCGACTATTGTCGGGAGCGGTAACTTTATTAATAATTTTTTCGATATTCTCTAAAAATAAAACAGAAAATATAAAACGCGGAAACTGGCTTTCGGCGTTTTTTCTATTTGGTTATGCGATCTGTTTTTCGTTTGCATATATTGGTTTGACGACGGCAACGGGAGCGTTGATATTATTCGGAATGGTGCAGGCGACGATGATTATTTCGGCTCTCATTTCTGGCGAAAGACCGAATATTTTAGAATGGTTTGGTTTGATTCTCGCACTTGGCGGATTGGTTTATTTAGTATTCCCCGGACTTGAATCTCCGCCGCTTGTTCGCTCGATTTTGATGGCGTTTGCGGGAATCGCCTGGGGTTTTTACACGCTTCGCGGTAAACAAAGCGAAAATCCGCTTGCCGATACGACGGGGAATTTTATCCGCACGATTCCATTCGTAATTTTGGCAACTTTACCGTTTATTTATAAATTGAATTTATCTCTAAAAGGCGTTTTATTCGCCGTTTTATCGGGAGCAATCGCATCGGGAATCGGTTATTCGGTTTGGTATGCAGCACTCAAATATCACACGGCGACACGGGCGGCGATTTTGCAACTTTCCGTTCCAGTTCTTGCGGCAACCGGCGGTTTGATTTTTCTTTCGGAAGTTATTTCAATTCGTTTAATTATTGCAAGCGGTCTGATCTTGGGCGGAATCGGTTTGGTTATTTTAGCGAGAAATAAAGTTTAGTATTTTGTAAATCTTATGATGAATGAATAGCTTTTATATATGGATTTGAGAGATAATTTACCTGTATTGTTTGCTTCCAAGTTTTTGAGATAAGGAATTAATTCCTGCGGGTAAATTACGTGGAATTGTTCCAGCCATATTTGCAAAATTTTCTGAAACCACTTCGGCAAATCTCTTTGGTCGTAAAAATCCACAATATAAAATGAGCGTCCGCTTTCCATGTTTTCGAGAGCATTTTGAATTGATTCCTTCCAAGTCGGAATCATTGTAATTGAATAACTGAAAAAAATTGTATCGAAAGGTTTTTCTAAGTTAAATGTTGCGTTATAAGAAAAATCGTCAGCGAGTGCGTTCTCTAAATTCACATTTTTAAAATTGTTTGCATCAACCTTTTTTTGAGCAGTTTCAAGCATCGCGGCGGAAGCGTCCAAACCGTAGAAGTTTGTGTTCGGATATTTCTTTGCCAGAATTGTAAGATTTCTGCCTGTTCCACAACCAATTTCCAAAATATTTTCGCCTTCCTGCACATCCATCTCGCTAATCAGTTTATCGCGTCCGAGCAGATAATATTTCCGCGTAAAATCATAAAAATACCGCTGATGGCGATACATTTTGTCCATTTTTTCAAAAGCTGATTTCATAGTTATAGGTGATTGGTGATAAGTCATAGGAAATTATGATTTGATTCGGGATTTGATATTTCGTGACAATCCAATCATCATTCTGGCGATTGTGTTAAGTTCTTCATAAATCGCTTTATATTCTTCAAATGAAATGTAACCCAGTTTTTGAGCAATAAGTAGTTCGGTTTCCAGTTCACTTGCTGAACCTTGAGCGATTGAAAGAAACTGTGCAAATTCTTTATCCGATTGTCTTGCCGCACCTTCAGCAATATTGGCAGGAATCGAAACGGCTGCACGTCTGATTTGTGATGTCAGCCCAAACTTTTTTTCATTTAGAAAAGTCTTAGTGCATTCATAAACTTCAACTACTAACCTTTGGTGCTAGTTGAAAAAGTCACGGAATTGCTTCAAATTTATAGGAGCTAAAACCTGTAAAATAAGGAGTTCAGCCTTGACCACAGAAGATTTTATCATAGAATTGTTTTATCGCATTGACGAAGAATTGAAAACTATTGAAAAACATCCGCAGGCTAAACTTCATCCGAGCGAGGTTGTGACAATTGCTTTTCTTTTTGCTTT
>JALZKH010000110.1 GCA_030859345.1 Acidobacteriota bacterium
GGCGACAGTTCTTTGTTCTTAGAAAATTCGTGGTAGTCGGTGCTTTGACCGACTAATTTTCGGGCGAATGCCCCGTCAGCTTGCTGCGGGGTAGTCCGAAAATAACGAATTTTAATTTACTAATTTATATGTAACCTGGTTTACAGACAAGATAATCTGTGTGTATTACATTGGTTTTGGAATCGGTGTGTTATTTTTCGAATTAACTTACCGTATTCCACCAAGGGGGAATAGGAAGGTGGGATAAAATACATCTTCCTTCCATTTTTGTTAAATGAATTCTATATTTTTAGGAAATTAGCATTTATTAAATTTTTATTTATAAAAATATCCTCACCCCTCTTAATAAAAAAATCATATTTTTATAAGGCAGTTATTGTTGAATAACTGCCTTTTTTTTATAATTCTACCGAAATTTGTGAATAAAAAAACAATAAATTTAAAAGATTAACAGAAATTTCAGTTTAAAATTTGAAATTTATGGGGTGTTATTAAATAATCAAGTTTACTCAGATTGATTTAAAAAGATGCCCGAAATTTCAGTAATAATTCCTTCTCACAACCACGCTCAATTTATTGAACGGACATTACATTCTGTTTTTTCACAAACTTTTTTACCCAAAAAATTAATAGTAATTGATGACGGCTCAAAGGATGAATCGGTTGAGATTATTAAAATAGTTTTAAAAAATTGCCCGTTTGAAAATGAACTAATCGCTCGTGAAAATCGAGGACTTTGTGCGACATTAAATAAAGGATTTGCAAAAACCGACGGTGAATATTTTGCATATATCGGATCGGATGATTTGTGGTTACCTGAATTTCTTGCGGAAAGCATCGCACTTTTGGAGAAACGCCCAAATGCCGTTTTATCTTTCGGACATAGTTTTGTAATTGATGAGAATGACAAAGTTTTCGACCGCACCGATAATTGGACAGAATTTGCTGACGGTGATCCATTACCATTTCTTTTGCGGGGCAAAATTTTTTCAAGTCCGAGCGTTGTTTACCGCCGCTCCTATTTGGAAAAGTTCGAATGGAATGAACAGTCAAAACTAGAGGATTACGAGATGTATCTAAAACTTTCCACCGTCGGCGAATTTGCCCGTAGCGACAAAATTTTAAGTGCCTGGCGGCAGCACCAATCCAATACGAGCGGGCAATTTACAAAAATGTTTCCCGAATTTATTGCGGCACAAAATCGTCTGGTAGATATTTTAGATATTGACCGGAAAGAACTTGAACAAATTCAAGCGGAACTAAAATTTGAAGCAGTCGCCAATTTTATCAGAACGGGAAACAGACGCGAAGCCTTTTCTATTTTAAGAAAAAACTTACATGGGGCGAAATCTTCCGCACAAATTGCTAAAATGCTTTTTCGGCTTGCCATACCGCAGACGCTTTTTCAATGGAATAGGAAACGAAAAAAGCAAAAAGCTATTGAGAAATACGGCAAACCGGATTTGGAAAAATAAAAACTTTTCAATGCAAAACACACAAGTTATAAAAATAAAACCGAGCGATTCCTGGTCAACTTTTGATTTCAGAGAAATCTGGCATTACCGCGAACTTTTTTACCTGCTTGTCTGGCGGGATTTGAAGGTGCGTTACAAACAGACGCTTTTGGGGGTTTTGTGGGCGGTTTTACAGCCTGCTTTGACGGCTTTTATATTTACGATTATTTTTTCCCGCATCGCACGTTTTGAAACGACGGATGTTCCTTATTGGCTTTTTGCTTTGAGTGGTTTCACATTCTGGTCGTTTGCAAATTCCTCTGTAAACTTTGCAAGCAATAGTCTTGTGGATCATAAAGAACTTGTTACAAAAATTTATTTTCCGAGAATGATCGTTCCGATTTCAGCTGTCGGCGGATATTTTATAGACTTGTTATTAACGCTTGTAATTTTATTCGGTGGAATGGTTTTTTACGGCACAGAATTAACCTGGAAAATTTTACTTCTTCCATTGTTTCTGCTTTTTCTCGTTGTTATCACCATTTCCGTCGGTCTTTTTCTTGCAGCATTAAACGTGCGTTTTCGTGATGTAAAATTTATCATCCCGTTTGTTTTGCAGGTCTGGCTTTTTATTTCGCCCGTTTTTTATCCTTCCGGTTGGATTCCCGAACAATGGAAATATATATTTGCGATAAATCCGATGACGGGCTGTCTGGACGGATTGCGGCATATACTTTTCGGCACTCAACTCAATAAATTTACTTTGCTGATTTCGCTTTCTGTAACGGTTGTTTTATTTTTAATTTCGATAACAATTTTTCGCCGTATGGAAGATGATTTTGCAGATATGCTGTAAAACAAATTTAAAATTTCTGTTCAGAATTTACTATGAAAATAATCGAAGTAGAGAAACTTTCAAAAAAATATACTTTGCGTGAAAATCCGAAAGCAAATACTCTACGCGATCTTATCTTGAATATAAAAAATTTCTCGAATAATCAAGCGGGTAAGAAAGAGGAAGTTTTGTGGGCATTGCGGGAAATAAATTTTGATGTTGCGGAGGGCGAAACAGTCGCATTGATCGGCAATAACGGTGCGGGGAAATCCACTTTGCTGAAAATTCTTTCACGGATCATTAAACCGACTTCGGGTGAAGCTGTTTTACGCGGAAGAACGGGAAGTCTGCTGGAGGTCGGCACGGGTTTTCACAGAGAATTGACGGGACGCGAAAATGTGTTTTTAAACGGAGCGGTTTTGGGAATGAAACGTGCTGAAATCAGCAAAAAGTTTGACGAAATCGTGGCGTTTTCCGAACTCGAAAAATTTCTTGATACACCGATTAAATTTTATTCAACCGGAATGTATATGCGGCTTGCTTTTGCTGTTGCCGCACATCTCGAACCTGAAATTTTAATGGTTGATGAAGTTTTGGCGGTCGGTGATCTGGCGTTTCAACGCAAATGCCTGAGCAAAATGCGGGAAGTCAGCGAACACGGACGCACGATTGTTTTCGTTTCTCACAATATGCAAGCGGTTACGAGGCTTTGTTCACGTGCGATTTGGCTTGAAAATGGAGTTATCAAAGAAGATGCGGCGGCAAAAGATGTCGTCAGCAACTATTTGAATTCACAGACGGAAACTTCTTCGCAGAGGCATTGGGAAAATTTGCTTGAAGCACCGGGAAATAATTCGGCAAAACTTCGCGGAGTTCGCGTATTTGATAAAAATGATAATGGCAATTCCGCTTTTGATATACGCTTTCCCGTATATGTTGAAATGACTTACGAAATTTTGCAGGAAGAACAAATTTTAATGCCGGGTTTTCAGCTTTTTAATGAAGAAAATATCTGCATTTTTACTTCAAAGGATTTAAACAAAAAATGGCGAAACAAAATCCGCCCGAAAGGAATTTACACAAGCCGTGTTGAAATTCCTTCCAATTTTTTAGCCGAAGGAAATTTTTACGTAAGCGTTTCATTAACAACTTATGAACCATTAAATGTTCATTTTAATGAACGCGATGTGGTTGCTTTTTTAATAACCGACACAATCGAAGGAAATTCTGCACGCGGCGATTTTGCAGGACGGATGGAAGGTATTGTCAGACCGATTTTGAATTGGGAAACTATTTTGGAAGCAAGTAACTAATTTAAAAATAAAAATGAACTATTTAGAAAAGTATTTTTATAATAACGATGATGGACGCTTGATTCATAAATGGATTCATTATTTTGAGATTTATGACCGGCATTTTAAAAAATTCAGAGAAAAGGAAATAATTATTCTGGAAATAGGGGTTTCACACGGTGGAAGTTTACAGATGTGGAAAAATTATTTTGGTGAAAAAGCTAAAATTTACGGAGTTGATATTAATCCGCATTGCAAAAATTTAGAAGAAGAAAATATAGAGATTTTTATTGGTTCGCAATCTGACAGGAAATTTTTGAGAGAATTAAAAAAGAAAATTCCATCTATTGATATTTTGATTGACGACGGTGGACACACGATGAAACAGCAAATCGTTACCTTTGAAGAACTTTTTGGACATATAAAACCGAACGGCGTTTATCTTTGCGAGGATTTGCATACATCTTACTGGCTGAAATTTGGTGGTGGCTATAGAAGACGCGGGACTTTTATCGAATATACAAAAGGTTTTATAGATTCTCTAAACGCTTTTCATTCGGAGGAAAGTTCGCTAAAAGTGAATTTATTTACAAAATCCGTTCATTCGATTCATTATTATGACAGTGTGATTGTGATTGAAAAAAGAGAAATTGAAAAACCTCAGCATTTACAATTCGGAAACAAAAGTCTTGAAGCGAGAAATACGAAAAAAAGTATGGCTAAACGTGGTATAAAGAAAATAAAAACAAAACTGGCTTACTACACTAATTATATTTTGAGAATTTTTAAATTGCCGGGAATTTGATTATGAGCAAAGAACTTCTAAATCCGCTTGAACATCCGGTTTGTCTGGATTTTCCACTTTGGTTAGAAAAAACAACCTGGGCGGAACATATTCCGTTTGCCATATATATTATATCGGCGGCTCGTCCGCGTATTTTTGTTGAGCTCGGCACATTTTACGGCACTTCATATTTTGCTTTTTGTCAGGCGGTTAAAACTTTAAATTTAGATACAAAATGTTATGCCGTTGATACCTGGAAGGGCGATGAACACGCAGGGAAAATAGATAACGAAACTTTGTCAAACCTGGAAACTCACAATCAGGCACATTATGCCGATTTTTCACGGCTTTTACAGACTACTTTTGATAATGCACGGGAAAATTTTGCTGATAATTCGGTTGATTTATTGCACATAGATGGTTTTCATACATATGAAGCCATCCGGCACGATTTTCAAACGTGGCTGCCGAAAATGTCGGAGTTGGGAATTATTTTATTTCATGATGTAAATGTTCGGGAAAAAGATTTCGGCGTGTGGAAATTTTGGGACGAATTATGTGCAGAATATAAAAACTTTACATTTTTGCACGGACACGGATTAGGCGTTTTGTCGGTTGGGGAAGCAATTCCTGAGAATTTGCAAAATCTTTTTGCGGCAGATGAATATGAGATCGCTGCAATCCGCAAGTTTTTTCAGCAATATGGCTCTCGCATAGACCCGAACAGAGAACTTTATTCTCACAATTTTCTGGAAATACAACCTAAATTATTTGATAAAAAACGCCTCAAAAATGCTTATCAAACATTTCAAAACGAAGGCATCGGCAGTTTATACAAAAAAGTGAAGAGCAAAATAATAAATAACGGATAATTAAAATCTAAGCACACGACAGTAAATCAATGAATAACTCTAACTGCCTGTGTTTCTTTGGTTTATTCTGATTAAACAAGGCGTTTTGCAATGTGTCCAATCCGATTCTGAACAAACTTTTGGCATATCTT
>JALZKH010000127.1 GCA_030859345.1 Acidobacteriota bacterium
CGGCGTGCCCCGGACAATCCACGTGAGCATAATGACGATTGTCCGTCTCATATTCCACGTGAGCGGTGGCAATCGTTATCCCGCGGGCTTTTTCTTCCGGTGCATTATCAATCGAATCAAACGCCCGGACACTAATCTTCGGATTATTCTTCGCCAATACCGTCGTAATCGCCGCCGTCAGCGTCGTCTTGCCGTGATCCACGTGACCAATCGTCCCGATATTCACGTGCGGTTTGCTTCTGTCAAACTTCTCTTTGCTCATAACTTTTTCCTTTTTCTCCAAATCAAACTTATATAATATGTATTGCTAGTTATTTTGTTCCTATATCCTCAATAATTCCGTTATGTTTTACAAGCTCCCGATGAGATTTGAACTCATGACCTTTTCCTTACCAAGGAAACGCTCTACCCCTGAGCTACGGGAGCAAAAACATTTATTTTCAAAAAATAATCGGTCTATTCATACAAATAACCGAGATGTTCTATCGCATGACAGTTAGCACATAGAACTTCACATTTTTTAATCTCTGCCAAAATTCGCTTTAAACTAACACCAAGTGCCAAAGCATTTCCTATTTCAAATTCTTTTTCTGAACTATCCTTGTGATGAAATGTTAAAGTTGCAGGATGTTTCTCTTCACAACGTCCGCATTTCAACTTTTTCTTATAATCTACCAACCATTTACGTTTTGTTTTCGTTAATCTTCTGTTCTTCTCTTTTTGCTTTTTCAGCAAATGTTTTCTGTTTTCTTGATAATACTTTCGATTGTATTCTCTAGTTTTTTCAGAGTTTTCAGACGGCATCTTATAAATAGTTCTTAATTTTCAAAAATAAATTGGAGCGAGAGACGAGATTCGAACTCGCGACCCTCAGCTTGGAAGGCTGATGCTCTACCAACTGAGCTACTCTCGCTCACCAGGGATTTAATTGTTGGTAAATATTAATAAATCCCGAAATTTGTGGTGCAAGGGGTAGGATTTGAACCTACGTAGGATTTTACTCCGATGGGTTTACAGCCCATTGCCTTTAACCACTCGACCACCCTTGCATACTTTAAATTAATGTCAAATATAGTGCTATAAACGACTTTATTTAGTCAATTAGCAAACGCACATAATAACGAAGTTTTTAATGAGTTGCAAGTCGAAAGGAAGGTTTCAATCTAAATCCCGAGTTTTTTTCGGTTCAAATTTTGATTTCGCACGCGGGTGAAATTTCTCATAAGTTTTCCGCAAATGATTGTCGGTAATGTGCGTATAAATCTGAGTCGTCGAAATGTCCGCGTGTCCGAGCATTGCCTGCACCGAACGCGAATCCGCACCGTTTTGCAAAAGATGCGTCGCAAACGAATGCCGCAAAGTGTGCGGCGAAATATCTTCCAGTCCCGCCTTTTCTGCATATTCCTTAATGAATTTAAAAATCACCTGACGATTAATCGGTCTTCCAAGCGAAGTTACAAACAGATTCCGCATTTCGATATGTTCACGTTTCTTACGCCGAGCCAGATGACTTTTCAACCATTCAACCGCCGATCTGCCCAACGGAACTTTTCGCTGTTTGTTTCCTTTTCCCTTGCAAGTTAAAATTCCACTATCAATATCAACATCATCAATCCGCAAATTCGCCGCTTCGGAAACACGCAAACCCGACGCATACATCATTTCCAAAATCGCCCGATCACGCAAACCGATTTCCTGCGAAACATCAGGTTGTGCAAGCAGACTTTCAACCTCATCTTCGTTCATAAATTTTGGCAAATAAAAACCTTTCTGCGGCGTATCCAAATCCTCGGCGGGATGTTTTTTGATATGCCCGTCAAGCAGTAAAAATTTATAAAATCCGCGAACCGCACTAATAATCCGTCCAACCGAACTCGCCGCCAATCCCGATTTCGTAAGACTCGCAATAAACCCACGCAAATCCTTCCGCGACAAATGCACAACATCCAAACCTTCGTCTTCAGCAAATTTTTTCAACTTCGCCAAATCCCTTTTATAACTCGCCAAAGAATTCTTCGCCAAGCCGCGTTCGACCTGCAAATAAGAAAGAAATTCCCGTGTTAAATCGCGTTTGTCCATAGATTTTTTGATAAAAGAATTTAGAAAAGAAAAATAGGCACGAAGTTTGATAACTTTGTGCCTGTATATTAAGAGATAAAAAACTCAAAAACAAGAATTATTTAGAAATCTATAAATTCTCTTCTCTTCGGCTCTGGACATTCCTTGGTATTTACTGCTTCTAAATTTCCCCATAAAAGAACTTTTGCCTGCCAACGTGAATAATTCCAACTGCGAAAATCAACTTCCTGTTTGGCTTCGTCAGAACGATATTTCAAGTTCGATTTGACAACACATTTTTGTTGATTGTTCATCAAGTTCATTAATTCTACAACCGCCGGAACTGCATCATCGCTCAAACTCGAATTGTAATTTGCATCAAACGTGCGACCTTGCTGCATCAGATTTATATTCGTCCGCACGATGAAATCGTCCGGGTTTAAAACGTGCAGAGTTCCCAAAACGAATAACGCAAGCCACAAAGTTCCCCACGCAAATTGCTGTCTTGCTCCACGCAAAACGGTCATTGCAAACCACGCGAAAACAAGTGCAAGGAAAACCATAAATGCCATCGGATAAAATCTCTGCGTCGTCAATCCGTAACCCCAATTTCCCGTATAGAGCAAAAGTCTCTGAGTGGCGGAAATCATAATTACAAACAGCAAAGCGATCTGAATCCCTGCCAAAACTCGATAAATTTTCTCATTGATCGGCTTATCTTTTCGCAACAACCAATGCGACAAAAGCAGAATCGGCAAAACGAGTGCGGAAACCGCGACAAGTTCACCAAAACCGCGACGAGCGTATTCAGCTAATTTGAAATCCGGCGTTGACTGCACCAAATCCATTCCGCCGAATAAATACGGCAACTGCACGATCACAAACGCCAGAAACAATAAATTTATCAAACCCAGAATAACGGAAGTTTCGATCAAACCGAGCGTCCAGAATTTTGGCAAAACCGAATTATCAAACTCCCGCCAATTCCATTTTTTTGTTTGGTCTTCGGTCTTTGATTTTTGGTTTTTATTTTCCGTTTGAGATTTTGCGGAGGTTTCCAAAATATTTTCGTTTGTTTCTATTCCGTCCGATTCTTCTCTTACAGCATCTTCCGAAGTGTGTTCGGTAACACTTTTGACGGGTGTTTTTATTTCGGGATTGATTGATAAATTATTTGAATAAACAGCCGCCGCATTTTCAATTCCGCCGACCAATGCCCCACGCAAATATCCCGCGACGATCCACGTTATCAACCCGATAAAAAATGAATGAACAACTATTGTTTCGGGATTTATATTAAAAGTATTTTCGACAATCCCCTGAAAAACCGCATCCGCCGCCATAAATAAAGCACCGAAGACAAACAAGATCGGCATCGCAATCGCCAAACCGCGTATCACGGAAATCAGATGCTTTGACCAGCCTTTGTTCGGAATCGTATTCCATTTAATGTCATCAAACAACAGCCAAAACGGTGCAAACGCCGCACTCAAACCCGTATAAATCGAAGCGATTCCATAATGAAAAATTCCCGCCGCTTTCTGTTTTATTTTCAACGCGGGCAAAGTCAAAATCCCCAAGATCGTAAAAATAGCGACGAAATTCAAAACCTTCAACTCAAACGAATCCCGCCAAACATACATCAATGCAAAAAACAGTAAAGCCCCGTGAAGTGCCATCGTCTGCGGAGTAAATTTTTCCTGTTTTCGCCTGACCGTAATCGCAATCATCGCCGCGACAAGCAAAATTATCCAAAGAAAAACATTTAATCCCCAGGGAATTTCCCGCAGCAACATATCACCCGTAATCCCAAGCAAAACTGCCACTTGCAAAATTTCCAAACCCGTTTTTGTTTTGTCATTCATATCTTTTTCATCCGTGTAAATCTGTGGTTAATTTCTTCAAACCGATTTCCGATTCCTCTTTCAAAAGTTCAATATCAGGAAATGAACTGCGTCTGAAAAATATCTTTTCGGCAATTCGCCGCCCGATTCTTCCACGCAAAAACTTAAATCCAAGTTCAAGAAGCGTTTGATTATTCAAAGTTTTCAATACCGACCGAAGCCAAAGCCGTGTCGTAAATTTCGTCCGAAACATCTCGCCCGAATATTTTAATAAAATTCTTGAATCTCCCATTTTCAAACGCTCCAAAATCACTTCCGAAGCAAATTTTGAAAGCCGCATACAAGGATCGAGTCCGCCTGCTGTCAAAGGCGAAACCGCACCCGCCGCATCGCCGATCAAAAGCCCGTATTCATTAGCGATGTTCCGCAAAACTCCACCGACCGGAATCCGTCCGCCGCGAGTTTCGCTTAATTCTGCATTTTTCAAATCAACAAATTTGCCGTGCGTTTTCTTCTTGAACATTTCTAACGCTTTTCGCGGCTCAAAGATAGACGGATAACCACCAACGCCAATGTGGCAATCCTCACCATCATTCGTGATCCAAGCCAAATATCCGGGCGATAATTCAGCATCCAAAAAGCAATGCAGCATCGGTTCATCTGTCAAAGGAACCCCTTTATAAATTTCCTCAAATCCAACAATATATTCTTCATTTTCATCCAATCCTAAATCTTTCGCCACACGAGATTTCGCACCATCTGCACCAATCAAAATTTTTGTTTTTATCTGAATTTTTTCGCCTTCTTTTTCTAAATTAACGGTTGTGTGATAACCCAAAATCGGCAGAATATTGTCAATATGAAAATTCAATCCGCCTTCAAACGGACTTTTTAAATGATCGCTGCATCGCTCGGTTTTGACCGAAACATAACGAGTCCCGCTCATAAATTCAACGCCGAGTTCAATGCAATCTTGCAAAAACTTTTCATACAAAACGCCCATTTTCCCGACACGAAATTCTTCTTTGTCGCTCGTCATCTGAAATGATTTTAATTTAGGAGAATAGAGAATTACATCGCTGATCGGCTTGCCGAGTGTTTCTGCGGGAAACTCAAAATCTTCAAAAGTCTTGCAAACAAAAATCCCCGTCGTGTGAACCCCTTTCGTCAAATCTTCCTTGCGATCAACGAGTAAAACACTCACTTTTTCCTTCGCCAACAATCTCGCACACTGCAAACCCGCAAGCCCCGCACCGATTATTACTACATCAAAACTTTTCATACTTTTTCTAGAACTTAATCTTTCAGAAAACTTAAGAACTTAATTTCCCTTCATCGCATTTATCAACGCTTCCATGTGATTTAAGTATTTCTCCAACGCCGTTCTTCCCGCTTTTGTAATTTTGTATTCGGTCAGAGGTTTGCGTTTAATGAACGATTTTTCGCACACCAAATATCCCGCGTCCTCCAATTTCCTTGCGTGAACGCTAATGTTTCCATCTGTTGTGTTTAGTAGAGTTTTCAGTTCGTTAAACGACAATTTTTTATTCGCCGCAAGTGCCGATATAATTCCTAAACGCATCCGTTCGTGGATAATTTTGTCCAAGTCGTTTGAAACATTCTCAGCCGCTTTTTCCGCCTTTATAATTCGCGGTTTCTGTAGAGTTTCTTCCGTTTCGTTATCTATTTTTAATGCTAAATTGCTCTTTGCCATAACTTATTTTTTCTCACTTTTCACTTCTCACCTAACCACCGTAATTTCTCGCTATAATCAATCCGAAAATTATATGTAGTCCGCCAAAACCCGCTCCCATCAGCCAATTGCCGTAACCAATCGGTACAAAAACCGCCGCCGCTCCGAGCAGAATAAAAAACCAACCCATAATCGGCACGGCTTTGACCGAATACGCTCCGCCCGAAACAACTGCTGTTCCGTAAAGCGTCAACCAAGTTGTCGGCAGATATTCAAAAAGGCTGTTTAAATAAAGCATCGCCGTTAAAATAATTCCGGCAACAATCGGCGGTGCGAATCCGCGTGCAAACTTTCGGGCAGGTGTCGAAGTCAGAGGAGTTTCGACGGTTTTAGATTTTTGCCACATCGTCAGCAACCCGATTGCAAAAGCCAAACACGCTTCTACCAACCAAGTTACAAGCCAGAATCGCCAATTCTGCTGACTGGCAATTATTGTCGCACCAATCGCCGTCGCTCCCATCAAAGTTCCGCCGTAACCCGGAACTGCCGTAAACTCCGTCGAACGCTGCATTGCATCGCGGATAAATTCCAGATTATCAATCGCCCGCCCGTGCAGGCTCGGCGGTTCATCTTTGATCGTTTCTTTATTTGTTTTGAATTTATGTAAAGTTGCCATCTTTTTGAGGTTACATCAAAGTTATTTTATTTGTCAAGAACTTTATGTTATAAAGTAAAAAAGATGCAGCTGGTTTTAGATATTGACTGGAGCATAAACATCCCCGCTTACGATAACTGTCGCTTAGATGCGAAGGCGAAACAGCGAAATCTGAAGGATAAATAAACTTCAAATTTCGCTACTTTTATTTCGTGCTATTACACTCAACGCAAGCGGGGACGATCACGTTCCAATCATTATTTTTTAAGTTGTTGAACTATTTTTTCCCGCACAGGTTTTGCTGCTTTCTCCTTTAGATCAAACAAAAACATATAACTCCCGACAAGCAAAATTCCGATTAAAAGCCCGACAGCAAATTTAAATGGAAATTTTGCATCCCGCCAGACGAAATATATTGCTAAAGCCAAAAGAATCATTGCGGGAAGAATTGTCCAGATGTTATTGATAATTCCGAAAGTGTTGGCAATTGTTGTTGTAAAAAAGTTATTTTCATACAAAAGCGGCAGCCAAAAAGAGTTGTGCGGAAACTGTAATTCGGGCGGAGCGAAGGCATAAGTAAGCATTGGAATCGTGCAAAATAGAAATGAGATTATAAATAAAAATCCACGCAGATAACTCCAATAATCTTCTATTTCGCCGTCAAAAAATGAATCGAGCATCAGCGGAATTATTATAATTAAATGTCTCGCTCCGACGCTGCCGCCGCCGTATTTTTCAGCAAAACCGATGATGGCGGCGAATGTAAAAACTATCGCCGCGATTTTTACAAAATGTCTGGTTGAGCCGCCGTGTTCCGAGGCGAAAAAAGTAAAGATTGAAAACAGCAAAATCGGCGAAAAGAAAAATAATCCGTGCGAAGGACTGATTGAAAATTCATAGAGGCTTGAAAGTGTCGGATAAGCTAATCTATAATGTGAAAGAAACGCAAAAGGCGAACCGAAAACGAGTTGATTATAAATTGCAAAAATAAAAATAAAAGGAGAAACTCCCGCAAGGTAAAAAACAAAACGCCGGATTCTATCACGCGGATCTGTGAAAGTTATACAAAGACCGAAAATTATCAACGGAACAATCGCCGAAAATTCGCATAACAAAGCAAATCCGCACAATAATCCTGCTTTAAAAGAGCGTTCCGGCAGAGTTTTCTGCGAATCGTAGATCAGGCGAAACGCCATATAAATCAGAACTGCGACCAAAACGTGCGAATAATAAAGCAAACTATACGGAAAAAGCGGAGTGGCAAACAGCAAAACTCCGAGCGAAAAGGCTTCAACTTCATTTCCGTATAGCCAAATACCGAGAAAAAGCAGAGGCAGAGTGCCGATCAGAAAACGCATTACCAACCAACTCGTGCGGATGTTTTCCTTGGTCGGTTTGCCGATTATAACTTTTGTTATTGCATAAAAAGGTGCAGAAAGAAGCGAAATGCCGAAAGGTTTATTTGAATAAATTTTGCCGTCTTTGGTCTTTGTAACATCAGAAAATTCCCCGCCGATCAAATCTTTTGTCCAGGAGATTTCAAACGAAGTATTTTCAACCAGAGAAACCGTCGTCGCCCAACGGGTCAGATCATTTGCCGAGCCACTGACATTTGGAAAAATCGGCAAAAGATAAATCGCCAGAAGCAAATAAACTACTAATAAAAATAATCCGCTATTTCTACGTTCCACATTACTCCTTTTAAACTAAGATAACAAAAATTTAAGAGATAAGAAATAGAACGCGGATTACGCGGATTGAAAACGATTTTCGCGGATTTTTTAATGATTAAGCAAGATTTTAAGAATCTAATAAATTATCAATCATAGATTTATTTGAATCATTTTTCGCAAAAGATTTTCTTGAGTTGGCGAAGGCTTTTCTTTTGAATGTTGCACTTTGACCGAAATTTAATATTAAACCGACTTCGATATTTGTTGCTCTCAAATAATTTATTGTTTGTGATTCGTGTGCATTGGAAATCGCTTCGGCAGTTTTAATTTCCAAAATCACTTTATTCTCAATAACTAAATCTGCAAAATACTCGCCAACTATCTCGCCGCTATAATAAACATCAATCGGCATCTGTGCCCTCACAACAAATCCCATTTCCGATAATTCAAGAAGAAGTGCCTTCTCATAAACCTTTTCCAAAAATCCATAACCCAAGGTATTATAAACCTTATAAAAAGCCTTGATAATCTGCGAAGTCAATTCCTTTTCAATCATTGCTCTAATCCAAATTAAAACCCAAAAATAATCCGCGAAAATCGTTTTCAATCCGCGTAATCCGCGTTCTATTATCTTTTCTTAATCTCTCGTCAAACTTCGATATTTTATCCGATGCGGCTGATCGGCATCGTGTCCTAATCTGCGTTTTTTGTCTTCTTCGTATTGCGAGAAATTTCCGTCGAAATAGACGACTTTTGAATTGCCTTCAAAGGCTAAAATGTGCGTGGCGATGCGGTCTAAAAACCAACGGTCGTGCGAAATTATGACGGCACAACCTGCAAAATTCTCTAATGCTTCTTCCAACGCTCGCATTGTGTTTACGTCCAAATCGTTTGTCGGTTCATCAAGAAGCAGAACATTCGCACCGCTTTTGAGCATTTTGGCTAAATGAACACGATTTCTTTCGCCGCCTGACAATTGTCCGACACGCTTTTGCTGATCGCTTCCCGAAAAATTAAAACGCGAAACATAAGCACGCGAATTCATTTCACGGTCGCCGAGTTTAACCAAATCCAAGCCATCGGCGACTTCTTCCCAAATAGTTTTGTCCGCCGCGAGCGAATCTCTCGATTGGTCAACGTAGCCGAGTTTGACGGTTTCGCCGACTTTGAAAGTTCCTTTATCGGGTTCTTCCTGGTCGGTGATGAGTTTGAAAAGCGTCGTTTTTCCCGCACCGTTCGGACCGATCACGCCGACGATTCCGCCCGGCGGAAGTGAAAATTCCATATCGTCGAACAATAATTTATGCCCGAAAGCCTTTGAAACATCGTCCGCTTCGATGACAATATCACCAAGTCTCGGTCCCGGCGGAATATACAATTCCAGAGTTTCCGAACGCTTTTCGACATCTTGTTTGACGAGTTCTTCGTAATCGTTAATTCTCGCTTTAGATTTCGCGTGCCGACCTTTCGGCGACATACGAATCCATTCAAGTTCGCGTTGCAGAGTCTTTTGCCGCTTATCTTCCGTTTTCGATTCACCCGCCAGACGCTTTTCTTTCTGCTCAAGCCACGACGAATAATTTCCTTCCCACGGAATTCCTTCACCGCGATCAAGTTCAAGAATCCAACCCGCAACATTATCGAGAAAATATCTGTCGTGCGTTACGGCGATAATTGTTCCTTCATATTTTTGCAAGTGCTGTTCGAGCCAAGCAACCGTTTCCGCATCCAGATGGTTTGTCGGCTCATCAAGCAATAAAATATCAGGCTTTTGAAGCAGCAGACGGCATAAAGCGACACGCCGTTTTTCACCACCCGAAAGATTTTCGATCTTCGCATCAGGCGGCGGACAACGAAGTGCGTCCATCGCCATTTCCAAACGTGCATCAATATCCCAGGCATTTAATTGGTCAAGTCTATCCTGCACCGCACCTTGGCGTGAAAGCAGTTGCATCATCTCGTCGTCGTCCATTTCTTCGGCAAATTGAGCATTGATAGTTTCAAATTCCGCCATCAAGTCCACCGTTTCCTGTACGCCTTCTTCAACAATTTGCTTGACCGTTTTCGTGTCGTCCAACTTCGGCTCTTGCTCCAAATATCCAACCGAATAGCCTTCCGAGAAAACAACTTCGCCGTTAATTTCCGTATCAACGCCCGCAATTATTTTCAGCAAGGACGATTTACCCGAACCGTTAAGCCCGAGAACGCCGATCTTTGCACCGTAAAAAAATGATAAATAAATGTCTTTGAGAACAGGTTTCTTATCATAAAACTTGCTCACTTTGACCATCGAAAAAATTACTTTATTTGGTTCGTGATTATTGCTCATATAATTTGTTTTTAAATCTTAAAATTTAAGAATCTACTTTTATTTGTTTTCATATCTGTTTTCAATAACAAAAGCCAAAGTGTTTTCATATTGACCATCGAATCCAACCTTAGTTAAATTATCAAACTTATAATTGGACAATCCATAATATTCAGCACTGGCATCAATCTCTTCTAAATCAAAAGAATCCGCATTTAATTTTTCTAAAATTCCAACATAACAGACTTCATTATCAATCTCTTCTTGCTCAATTAATATTAGAGGAAAATTATCGCTGACACTTTGCAGTATTTCATTCCAATTCTCAATTGAAATTTGTGGGATAGGTTTTGGCTTGATTTTCTTGAAACGTATTACCTCACTCAAAAAATAATCTTCGTCATCATATACAAAGTAGCTTTCGATTGAGTTGTTTTGAAAAACTTGATAACCATCAAGGATGAATAGACTTCTATCAAAATAGTGAATCATTGTAAATTTATCGTTATGAGCGAGAATAAAGCCAAAGAGAGATTTTTCTTCCAAAGGCTTTCGATTAAATTCAACAAGCCATTTTTGCTTTATGATTTCGTCTATATCTGAAAATTTTTTCTTAGCCATTTATTTTAATATTTCTAACCGTTAAATTATCAATTCTATCTCGTTTAATTCCAAAACCGATTCCCGCATTTTCGGGAGCGATTATCGTTCCGTTTGTCGTTATAGAAACTTCAGGTTCGATAATATCTTCGTGCCAATATCTTTTGCTTGCGGAAACGTCGCCGGGAAGTGTGAAACCGGCGAGCGTTGACATTGCGATATTGTGGCTTCTGCCGATTCCCGCTTCGAGCATTCCGCCGCACCAGACGGGGATTTCGGCATTTCGGCAAATTTCTTCGATCTGTTTTGCTTGCGAATGCCCGCCGACTCGTCCGAGTTTTACGTTGATTATTTGGCACGCTTTCATTTCGATTGCTTGGCGTGCGTCCGCCGGAGATTTTATTGATTCGTCCAAGCAAATCGGCGTTTTAATTTTCGCTTGTAATTTTGCGTGATCGAAAATATCGTCGTGCGAAAGCGGTTGTTCAAACATCATCAAATCAAATTCGTCCATACGCTTAAATAAATCCGTGTCTTCCAAACTATAAGCCGAATTTGCATCGCCCATCAATAAAATATCGCCGAATTTTTCACGCACTTTTTTTATCACATCAAAATCCCAATGCGGTGCGATCTTTATTTTGATTCGTTTGTAACCAGCGTCCAATTCGGTTTGGATTTTTTCTAATAATTGCTCGACCGAATCCTGAATCCCGATTGAAACTCCGCAAGCGATTTCCTTGTTTGTTCCGCCGAGATGTCTCCACAAAGGCACGTTTAATTTTTTCGCTTCCAAATCCCAAACAGCCGTTTCAATCGTTGCTTTTGACATTCGATTGCCGCGAACTTTTTTCATTAAATCCCAAACAGCCGAAGCATTTTCAAATTCTTTTCCAACAATCATCGGAGCAAGAATTTTCTCAAGCACTTGCCAACACGAATCCGTCCATTCTTCCGAATAACCCGGAATTTCGCCCGCTGTGCATTCGCCCCAACCTTCGTTTCCATCTTCATCTTCGACACGACACAAAATTATTCGTCGCTCGTAAGTTCTGCCAAAACTCGTTTCAAAAAAATGAACGAGCGGCATTTGAATTTCGGTTAGTTTGATGGATTTTATTTTCACGAAAATACTTGCTAATTAAAGATTAATTTTACAAAATGTAGCAATATAAAAATAACATCTTTTTGAGATAATTCAATTTTAATGATTAATCCGGCACTCACATTTTTTTTATTTCTGCAAGAATCCACAGGCGGCGTAATTAGTCCGCCGAGCGAAACTTTGTTTGAGCCGTTGATAATCAACCTCGTTTCGTGGCTTCGGTTGTTCATCGAAACGACGGGAGCGGTAATTATTTCCATCGGGATAATTTGTGCGATCTATGAAGTTTTCAAGGCTTTGCGGTCAACAAATTCCGACGGTTTTACGCGGGTGCGGCTTCTTCTCGCCAGATATTTGGCACTTGCTCTGGAGTTCCAACTTGCCGCCGATATTCTCTCAACCGCAATTGCACCGACCTGGGATCAAATTGGAAAACTCGCTGCCATCGCCGTCATTCGGACGGCTTTGAACTTCTTCCTGTCCCGCGAAATGGAGGAGGAAAAAAAGATCATCGAAGCTGAAAATACGATAATGGATGATGACAAAGCCGAATCCGAAACTTGAAAATTATCGAAATAAATATATTATAACTTTCTTTTACGCTTAAAGTTTTAAGGAGATTATTCTATTTTGCTTCAGATACTTTTATTTCAAAACTCCAATTCAAACACAAATACCAACGCTGCCGCTACGGAAAAAGCGGTAGAAGCTACTCAAGCCGTTTCAAATACGATGGTTGAAATGATTCAAGGATTTTTTGCACAACTTCCTTTGATCGGTGTCGGCATCATTGTCTTTCTCGTATTTTTGGGAATTGCTTATTTTGCAAGAAAAATCATCAGATCAGCCTCAGGCAAAGCACGTCTCGATAATATGCTGGGATCGCTTCTGGCAAGAATCGGCTACATTATAATAATTATTATCGGTCTTTTTGTCGCCGCCACGGTAATTTTTCCGGGCGTTAATGCCGGGGATTTAATTGCCGGACTCGGAATCGGTTCGGTTGCATTAGGTTTTGCATTTAAGGATGTGATGCAGAATCTTCTCGCCGGATTTCTGATACTTTTATCTAAGCACACGACAGTAAATCAATGAATAACTCTAACTGCCTGTGTTTCTTTGGTTTATTCTGATTAAACAAGGCGTTTTGCAATGTGTCCAATCCGATTCTGAACAAACTTTTGGCATATCTTT
>JALZKH010000129.1 GCA_030859345.1 Acidobacteriota bacterium
AAAGATATGCCAAAAGTTTGTTCAGAATCGGATTGGACACATTGCAAAACGCCTTGTTTAATCAGAATAAACCAAAGAAACACAGGCAGTTAGAGTTATTCATTGATTTACTGTCGTGTGCTTAGAAATACTTTAGAGAATCCTTATCCTCAAGATTTAGAATTTAGGAAACCTTTCTGTAAAGATAAAAGAATCTTGCCTGTTTGGAAATTGCTTCAAAAAGAAGAGTATTTTAAATTTCAAAATGATGGTCAATTTTATGAACCGAACTGTGCAAATATGTTTGAGATTTTTAAATTCGATCTTAATCGTGATGGACGCAAAGAAATTATTTTGAGAGGGAAAATACATGGACTATGTGGAGCTACGGGAAATTGTGGATTGTGGATTTTTGGAAAAAAAGGAGGAAAATATCGGGAACTATTATCTGATGAAGATTATTTTCATATTAGCAAGATGGGAAAACAAATTACAAACAAAAAAACAAAGGATTATGCTGATATTTTACTAACTTATCGTTTTTCTGTAAGCGATATAGCTTATACAACCTATAAATTTGACGGTCAAAAATATATAGAAAGTAAATGTCAGGTTAGCACTCCAAATTATAGTGAAAAAACTACTTCAAAACTAAAATGGCATTTTGTAAGTTGTAAAAGATACTTTGATGATTAACTTGTCAAACGCCGATAAATATTCGACAGTTTTTCCGGCAGACTCAAAACATCGTCAATAATCGTATAGCCGACTTCGCCGTATAAATCTTTTAATTCCTGCCCGGAATCGCAGTCAATCAAGGTTATTTTAGGAAAAATGCTATAATCTGCACGAGGGCATTTTATGACAAAAATCTTAAACATCAACGAGAAAATTTCTATTCAAACAGTAATCGCCTTAACAAAGAACGGTGATGAAGTCGTTATCGAAGACAACGGTGAACCGCTTGTGAAAGTTATACCGATAAAAAAACTAAGTCAACAAAAAGTTCGCGTGGCAGGTTTGGGAAAAGGCACAATGTGGATGAGTGATGATTTTGAAGAAGAACTCCCCGATGAATTTTGGGGATTTGATAAAGAATTATGAAACTATTGCTTGATTCCCACACATTTATTTGGTGGCGTGATGAAACCCACAAACTTTCGTCAACGGCTTTAACGGAAATCTCGAATCCCCAAAATGATGTATTTTTGAGTGTTGTAACGGCTTGGGAATTACAGATAAAAATCTCACTAAACAAGTTTTCAATCAAAGGCGGATTGGGAAACGCCATCAAAGACGAACAACAAAGCAACGGTTTTCAAATCCTGCCTGTCGAGCTTTCACACGCTTTATATCTTGAAAATCTTCCGCCTCATCACAAAGACCCGTTCGACCGACTTTTAATCTCGCAAGCGATTGTCGAAAATATGTCTTTGATAAGTACAGACAGCAGTTTTGGAAAGTATAAAGTAAAATTGCTGTGGTGAGAGAGCGGAACGTCAGCTTAAATATAAATTAAACCACTTACAAAGAATGCCAAAAATCACTACCGAACAATCTGAAAATCAACTCGTCAAACGCCGATAAATATTCGGCAATTTCTCCGGCAAACTCAAAACATCGTCAATGATTGTGTAACCGACTTCACCGTATAAATCTTTTAATTCCTGTTCGCTGTCGCGGTCAATTGTGATGCAGAAAGGCGTTATTCCGATCATACGTGCTTCGGTTAAGGCTTCCCGCACATCTTCTTTGGCATATTTTGCGTCGCCGTAGTCGTGGTCGTAAGGTCTGCCATCGGTGAGAATTATCATCAGTTTTGTGCGGGATTCTTGGCGTAATAATTTGGCGGCAGCGTGGCGGATCGCCGCACCTAATCTGGTGTTGTTTTGAAATGTTATGCCGCCGATTCGGCGTTCGATTTCTTCGGAATATTTTTCGTTGAAATCTTTGACGATGTAGAATTTTACGTTGCGTCTGCCTTCGCTTGTAAAACCATTTATCGAATAAATATCACCGACCGCTTCGAGGGCTTCGCTCATTAGAACTAAGCCTTCCTTCTCGATTTCAATAATGCGTCTGCCCGGATGCGTGTAAGGTTGGAGCGGATTTCGCGTAATTGTTCGGGCGGTTGATGAAGATTGATCGAGCAGGAGCGAAACGGCAACATCGCGTTCGCGTCGAAGGCGTTTTGTATAAAGTCTTTCTGATTGATGCCCGTCGGCTCGTTTATCTACAAAATAATCAATTACGGCGTTTAAATCGTATTCTTCGCCGTCCAATTCACGATTTATTCGCGTAAGATTTTCAGGCTTCATTAATTGGAATTGATGACGCACGGACGAGATCACACCGCGATAACGGCTTCTTGCCAATTCGACAAAATTCCTGTCGCCTTTGCGGACTTTTTTCTCGATGACGCGACACCAACCCGTGCGGAAATCGTTTAATTCTCTGTCCCATTCGTCATAGGAAAACGCTTCGTCGCCTGCTTCCAGCGGTTGTTCCGGCATTTCGTTAAATGACCAGTTTTCCGAGCCTTGCACGTCCTGCGGTTCGCCGTCTTGATTTTCCAGATCGTTCCAGGCGTTAAAAAGATCGCGTATATCTTCGGCTTCTTTGGTTTTTTCCTCGCGTTTTATCTGCGATTCTGTTACCGCTTCGCCCTGTGCATCCATTTCGGCATAATCACCTTTCTCTTGATTATCTTCGGCTTCTTCAGCTTGAGTTTCCTCCGCATTGACGTTTTGAAAAAGGTCATAAACGCGGCTCGTTGCCATAATCGAATCCGCCACGGTCGCATCTTTTATCTGCAAATATGATTCAATAACCGTTTCGATTTCCGACACGATTTGACCGTAAAATTGTTTTGCATCTTCCGTCGCACCGCCGCACATTGTGATTTGAAACAGTAATTCAAACGGCACTTGATACATCGGCAGATCGAAAATATATGGTCGCCGTTCACCCAAAAAATTCTGCATTAAATCTAAATCTTTGACTAAACCGCGATAATTTTGGCGTAATTTTTGATCAATCCGTGCGTTTTCCATCGTGCCGAAAATTCTACGTGCCAGATGCGGTTCGGGAAAGACTTGCAGGACGACTTTGTAATCGGAATTTTTTGGAATTTTCTTTTTCTTTTTCGCATATTCACGGCGAAATTCTTCCTCTGAAAGTGCTGTTTCGCCTTTCTGAACTTCCTCGATATAACCCGCTAATGAGAACGCATCAAGCTGTTCGGCGGATGCTTCGTAGAGTTCATTTAATTCTGTGTAAGCGGCTTTTAAGGCATCCGTATCTTTTACGAATGTTCCGAATTCGATCTGTCCCGCACCGTGTGCGGCAAGGACTTTGTAAAGCCGAAAATCCAAGTCTTCATTATCAAACTCATTAACATTCGACGGCAGATAAATCGTCTTGCCATCGCCGATTTTCGATTCCTGCGGCATCGCCGAAAGCGGTGCAATCTCGACGTCTTTGCCCGTTAAACCTTCGACATAAACACGCAAAACAGTCTGAATATCTTCAAGCGGCAAACCTTGTTGTGCTTTCTGTAAAAGTTCGTTTGATTGCCGTGTTTCGAGTGCAAAAAATGAACGCCGAGCCTTCGCTGAAACATCTTGTTTTGTCTCCAGCCCTGTTTCAACCCATTCCTCAAATTGTTCCAACGAAACTTTCCGTAGAGCCTTTGCACTCGAATGAAAAGCTGCCAGAGCACTTTCAGCATCAGATTCGGCAATCTCCCTGACAAGTTGTAAGACACGCTTGGCAATTTGTGCTGCATCCGTTTTGTTTTTGAGCGTTGCGATGCGTTTAAAAAACTGCGGACTAACCCGAATAAACGAAATCAAAACTGCGTTTCCGTGTCCGGCAAACTGCATTAAAACATCACACCATTCATCAAAAACAGCATCAAAACGGTTTAAGGTTTTGCTTCCCGCCGTTATAAAATGAAGCGTTACGCTTCCGCCGTATTCAAGAAATTCACTCCCGCGTTTCATTAAACGCACTGCATTTTTCGCCGGGAGTTTTTCAAAAACCTCCGGCAGACTCGACCAAAGATCCGCCGTCATTCCGCCCGTCCGATTGGCAAAATGCGAGGCTAATTCTAACGTCGCACGGGACACCTTACGTTTATCTTTACCGAATTTTTCAAACGACTTTGCAACTTCAGGAGTTTTTTGTAGAAAATCCGCCGAGTGTTTTGCCGAACGATTAGCTATTTCGGAAGCGAGTTTTAAAATATCTACGAATAAATCTTTATCTTTTATCTCTTTAACAAGTTTGGGAATCAACTCAAATGTTTCCAGTGCAATCGAACTCGACAAAATAAGCTGCCGCGTGCAAATCTCGAAAACGAGCGGACGTGCTTTAGCAGGAATTTTTCTCAATTTTGCAATGCCCGTCTGAAAAAACTCAACACCCAAATCGGCATCAGTCATCGCCATACGCCTTCCCATTTCCGCCCAGTCACGCAGATCATCCGCCGATAAAATCTTCGCCGCTTTCGGAACGGCTTCGACAAATTCACGGCTGACTTTTAAAGAAACCGCCGCTAAAGACGCACTCATCTCCAGCGAAACCTTCTTTTTTTCCGCCGGCAGACGGCTCAGACGCATCGCTAAACCCGTGAATGTATTCTTTTTTTGTGTGGATAAATTATTTTCGCTTTCCGCCATATTTTTTTAGTTTAAAAATAAACCGCGAAGGACGCAAAGGTTTTAAGAGCTTTAAATTTTAATTAATGCAGAGTTTTCTAAATTATCATTGCAACTTTCGGGAGATTTATTTATTCAAATGGGCGAATTAATTGATACAAACTTTACACATAAAGCAAATCGTTGGAAAATAATTCGAGAGGAACTATTTAATGCTGAAAAATTTATTTACGATTATTTTTTGTTTTCTTGTCTTTGCAGTTTCAACAAATGCACAGGAAAATAAAACGACCGAAACCATAAAAAGACAGGAAGCTAAAACTGTTCAAAAAGCTAATCAACGTCCGTCTGAACCTGCCGTAAAACCTGAACCTTTTGACGGCGTTGACGTTAAAACGATGGCGGCGAAATGCGTTGTATTTGAAACGGAAAAGGGAAATATCAAAATGGAAATGTTTCCCGAATCTGCTCCGAACACCGTCAGGAATTTTCTCAATTTAGTTACGACAAACGCTTTAGACACAACGACTTTCGGGCGTGTCGTGCCGGATTTTGTTATTCAGGGCGGCGATCTCTGGTCGAGTAAAAATTTAACCAATGATTTAAAATGGCGTGCGGTCAGGACAATTCCCGATGAGCCGAATTTGATCAAACACGAACGCGGAATTCTCTCGATGGCACGTTCGGAAGAGCCGAATAGTGCGACGACAAGTTTTTTTATTCTGCTTCGTGAAGCAGCCACGCTCGACGGAAAATTTGCGGCATTCGGGCGTGTTACACAAGGAATGGAAATCGTCGAAGAAATAAACAATTTGCCAGTTGAAAATGAAAAACCGAAAGAACCGGTGCGGATCAATAAGGCAAAAATCGAACCTTGTCCGGCGGAAAATACTGCCAGCAGCATTAAGCAGTAGCTATTGGCAGTTAAAACATTTTTATATTATCCGTTTTCCTTTTACATTTTCGGAGGTTTGCCGTTATCGTAGATAAATTCGTGGAAACAAGCATTGAGATTTCCTTCCCGGAGTGCATCTAAAATTCCTTCTCGTTCCATCATCTCATCTCCATCACGAAAAATCGTTGTATTTATATGCGATAAACCTTCATCTTTAAGCACAACATCAGCAAGCGGAGTTCGCCCGATACTGATCTCATCTTTGAGCGTAACCGTTTCCGAATCATAATTGGATTCAATTTTAAGTGTAACTTTTTTTTGCATCCGAACCTTAATTTAATCTAAATGATGCGTGCCTTTGCTTTCACGCAATTTGGAAATATCTATAAATTTCACAAAATCATCAAAGTGAAACATATCGTCGCTTTTGCAATTTTCGCAGTAATAAGAGGCATCCTCGCCGAGATACATATCCTTAAAATGATAGGCGATAAAACACCCATAACAGCGTTGAGCCCTTTTACCAAATGCCCGCAGAATTTTTTCTTGATCTAACTCTTCCATAACTTTTTTTGAATTTTTAAGTATAAATGTTTTATCCTTGCTTGCAAAAATATTTTCAAAATGTTTTTATTTGAATTACGCAAGATGAAAAAAGTATTTCGCACAATCCATCACATTCATCATTGGCACGATCTACATCACGCCAACTAATCTAACTTTATTTAATAAACAAAAAATTAGTTTCATAATAAGCGTGAACTTGAAAAAGTTTCAGGTTCTATCTGTGTTTTAAAATGGACAAAAAATTAAAAATTGCAATACAAAAATCAGGTCGCTTAAGCGACGAATCAATCAAACTTCTGAGAAAATGCGGAATAAGTTTCGGCAACGGCTTGGGAAATTTAAGGTCGGTGGCTAACAATTTTCCGCTGGAGATTTTCTTTTTGCGGGATGATGATATTCCGAATTATGTGGCAGATTCAGTCGCCGACATTGGAATTGTCGGCGAAAATGTTTTGGCGGAAAAAGACTGTAAAGTTGATAAGATCGAAAAATTAGGTTTCGGCAAATGCCGTTTGTCTCTGGCAGCTCCGAAAACATTTGAATATAATAATTTACAGGATTTACAAAATAAAAAAATTGCGACAAGTTATCCGAAAATTTTAGGTAAATTTTTGAAAGAAAATAATATCGAAGCCGAATTGCATACGATCAGCGGCTCGGTGGAAATTGCTCCTTCAATCGGTTTGGCAGATGCAGTTTGCGATCTGGTAAGTTCGGGAAGCACACTTTTTACAAACGGTTTGGAAGAAGTTGAAACGGTTATGAAATCCGAAGCGGTTTTGATAGTAAGAAAAAATCTCGATGCCGATCTGCAAAAAATTCTCGACAAACTTCTGTTTCGCATAAAAGCGGGAAAATCTGCTAAACAGAATAAATATATTTTGCTTAATGCTCCGAATGAAAATTTAGAAAAGATAATTGAATTATTGCCCGGAATGCGTAGTCCTTCTGTTTTGCCGCTTGCCGAAAGTAATTGGAGTTCGGTGCATTCGGTTATCAATGAAAACGATTTTTGGGAAGTTGTCGAAAACTTAAAAAGTGAAGGTGCAGAAGGAATTCTGGTGCTTTCGATAGATCAAATGATTCAGTAAAACTCTGATAGGTGATTGGTAATTAGTAATAAGAAATCCTATTACCAATCACCTATTACTTATCACAAAATTATGAAAATTATTAAATATCCAAAAAAAGAAAACTGGCGAGAGATTCTGGCTCGTCCGGTTTTTGATACAAAAAAATTGGAAGTTATCGTTTCGAGCGTTTTAGATGATGTCGAAAAAGAAGGTGATTCTGCTGTTCGGCATTATACAAAACAGTTTGATAAAGTTTTGCTGGAAGATTTTGTTGTGTCGGAAAAAGAATTTGTTGAGGCGGAAAATCGTGTGTCGGAAGAATTAAAAGATGCGATCAAACATGCTAAATCCAACATTGAAATTTTTCACTCGGCACAAACTGAAATACCAAACAAAATTGAAACAACGAAAGGCGTTTTCTGCTGGCGGAAATCGGTTGCGATTGAGCGAGTCGGGCTTTACGTTCCGGGCGGAACTGCCCCGCTTTTTTCAACCGTTTTAATGCTTACAGTTCCGGCAAACATTGCCGGCTGCAATCAAATTATAATGTGTTCGCCGCCTGATGAAAATGGCAAGATAAATGACGTAATTCTATACACGGCAAAACTTTGCGGCGTAACGCGAATTTTCAAAATTGGTGGTGTGCAGGCAATTGGAGCAATGGCATTTGGAACGGAAACCGTGCCAAATGTCTATAAGATTTTCGGTCCGGGAAACCAGTTTGTAACTGCCGCAAAACAAATCATTTCGCAACAAGGAATTGCAATAGATATGCCCGCCGGACCTTCGGAAGTTGCTGTTTTTGCTGATGAAACTTCGATTACGGAATTCGTCGCCGCAGATTTACTTTCGCAAGCCGAACACGGCACGGACAGTCAGGTTTTGCTTGTTTCGACAAGTGAAAAAGTTCTCGAACAAGCAAACGCAGAAATTACAAAACAACTCGGAGTTTTGCCACGCAGGGAAATTGCAACAAAAGCACTCGAAAATTCAAAAGCTATTTTGGTTGAAGACGAAACTACAGCAATAAATTTACTAAACGAATACGCCGCTGAGCATTTAATCCTGGCAGTTGAAAATGCGGACGAAATCGCTGAGAAAATTACAAATGCAGGTTCAGTTTTCATCGGAAATTATTCCTGCGAATCGGCGGGCGATTATGCTTCGGGAACGAATCACACTTTACCGACAAACGGTTATGCAAAAAATTACAGCGGCGTTTCTTTAGATTCTTTTGTTAAAAAAATTACATTCCAAAAACTGACCGAAGACGGCATCAGAAATTTGGGCAAAACTATTGAATTAATGGCGGAAGCTGAAGAATTGCAGGCACACAAAAATGCGATTTCTGTTCGCCTAAAAAAAATCAGCCGCAAACAAACATAAGATAAAATATGAACCGATGATTAAATTTTTTCGTGTTATTTCGTCTTTTTTCGTGGCAAAAAATGTTATGGATTTGCAAAATTTAGTTCGTGAAAACGTCAAACGCCTTACCCCGTATTCTTCTGCGAGAAAAGAATTTACGGGGACGGCGAATATTTTTCTCGATGCGAATGAAAACAGCTTCGGTTCGCCTTTGGAGAAAAATTACAATCGTTACCCTGATCCATTGCAGTATAAAATTAAAGAGAAAATCGCGGTTTGGAATGATGTTAAAACGGATAAAATTTTTATCGGAAATGGAAGCGATGAAGCGATTGATCTGCTTTTTAGAATCTTCTGCGAACCTCAAAAAGATAACATTTTAATCTGTCCGCCGACTTATGGAATGTATGAAGTTTCGGCGGAAATTAATGATATTGAAATTAGAAAAGCGAACCTGACAGAAGATTTTGAGCTTGATTTTGAAGGAATTGAAAATGCGATTGAGGCGAATACAAAAATGCTTTTTATCTGTTCGCCGAATAATCCGACGGGAAACACTTTGGATAGAAATGTAATTTTAGAATTAGCAAAAACTTTCAATGGAATTGTTGTAATTGATGAGGCATATATACATTTCTCAAATGAAAAATCATTTATTTCAGAGATAAATAATTTCAAAAATATCGTCGTATTACAGACGTTTTCAAAGGCTTGGGGATTAGCCGGTTTGCGTGTCGGATTGGCTTTTGCGAATATTGAGATCATCGAATTATTTAACAAAGTTAAGCCGCCTTATAATGTTTCGGAAATTGTTCAAGATGCAGTTTTGGAAGCGTTGGAAAATAAAGAATCAGTTGAAAACACAATTGCGGAAATTATTGACGAACGTGAGAAATTGATCGGGAA
Organism: Acidobacteriota bacterium; assembly: GCA_030859345.1. Classification (GTDB taxonomy): domain Bacteria; phylum Acidobacteriota; class Blastocatellia; order Pyrinomonadales; family Pyrinomonadaceae; genus Aridibacter. The sequence goes on from JALZKH010000129.1 coordinate 9,450, forward strand.
TTTATCCGGTTTGGAAATTGTTACAAAGGTTTTCCCCACCGATGCAAATTTTGTTTTGGTGAAAACGGTTGATGCAGATAAGATTTACCGGCATTTGATTGATGAAAAAATCGTCGTGCGAAACCGCAATAATGTCGAAATGTGCGAAGGCTGTTTAAGAATTACAATCGGAACGCCGGAAGAAAATGAAAGGCTCTTGAAAGAATTAAAGAATTTTGTAATAAGCAACAGGTAATAATTTTTATATCACCAATTACCAATTACTTGTTACTTATTACCTAAAAATATGAAAAAAGTTTTATTTATAGACCGTGACGGGACACTTATTTTTGAACCTGAAGACTATCAGATTGATAGTTTCTCGAAGTTAAAATTCTTGCCAAAAGTTTTTACATACTTGGGGAAAATTGCGAGCGAGCTCGATTTTGAACTCGTAATGATCACAAATCAGGACGGCTTGGGAACTGATTCAAATCCCGAAGACAAGTTTTTTCCTGTGCATAATTTTATAATGCAAATGCTTGAAAGCGAAGGAATTAACTTTGCGGAAGTTTTGATTGATCGAACTTTTGAATACGAAAACGCACCGACGCGAAAACCTCGAACCGGGCTTTTGGAGAAATATATTGAAGGTGAATATGATCTTGAAAATTCATTTGTCATCGGTGATCGTTTGAGTGATATGAAGTTGGCGGAAAATTTGAAAGCAAAAGCGATTTTTATCAAAAATGAATTCTTTGATTCGGCGGAAAATGCTGACAAGATTGATTTTATGGCGGAAAGTTGGAAAGAAGTTTATGAATTTTTGAAATTGCCGCCAAGACAAGTTTCTCATCAAAGGACAACGAAGGAAACGGATATTTTGGTCGAACTCAATTTGGATGGTGACGGAAAATCAGAGATTTCGACGGGGTTAGACTTTTTCGATCATATGCTCGAGCAAATTTCCCGGCACGGTTTGATTGATCTGAAAATTCAAGCGAAGGGCGATCTGCACATTGATGAACATCACACAATCGAAGACGTAGCGATAACTTTGGGCGAGGCGTTTAATTTGGTTTTGCAGGATAAACGCGGGATGGAACGCTACGGATTTTGTCTGCCGATGGATGATTGTCTGGCACAAGTTGCGGTTGATTTCGGCGGGCGAAATTGGTGCGAATGGGACGCGGAATTTAAACGCGAAATGATCGGGAAGATGCCGACGGAGATGTTTTTTCACTTCTTCAAATCGTTTTCGGATAAGTCTTTGTCAAATCTGAACATAAAGGCGGAAGGTTCTATCGAACATCATAAGATCGAAGCAATCTTTAAAGCATTTGCAAAAGCTGTAAAAATGGCTGTAAAACGTGATATTGCAAGCGATAATCTGCCTTCGACGAAAGGAAGTTTATAAATGTAAAACGGAAAATGGAAAGTGGAAAATACCGTTTTATAAAATTTTCCATTTTCCGTTTTACATTTTCAATTTTTATGAAAGTTGCCATCGTAAAATATAATGCGGGGAATATTGAATCGGTCAAAAATGCTTTGAATCGTTTGCAAATTGATTCAGTAGTTTCGGATGATGCAGAAGTTTTGAAATCAGCGGATAAAGTTATCTTTCCGGGAGTTGGCGAAGCGTCAACGGCGATGGAATATTTGCGTGAGCGGCGGCTTAATGAAGTTATTATATCTTTGTCGCAGCCTGTTTTGGGAATTTGTCTGGGAATGCAGCTTTTGTGTGATTATTCGGAGGAAAATGACACAAAATGTTTGGCAATTTTGCCGTATAAAGTTCGATTGTTTGAATCGCAAACTTTGAAAGTTCCGCATATCGGTTGGAACACAATTTCGGGTTTAGAAGGTGAATTATTTGCCGATGTGAGTGATAATTCCTACGTTTATTTTGTACATAGTTTTTACGTCGAAAATGGAACGGAAACGACTGCGACCTGCGATTATTCGTTGAAATTTTCGGCAGCGATTCAATATCAGAATTTTTACGCGGTGCAGTTTCATACGGAGAAATCGGGCGAAGTTGGTGAGAAGATTTTGGAAAACTTTTTAAGAATTTAACCACAGATGAATACTGATAAAAACAGATAAGAAAATATCTCTAATCTGATTTCATCCGTGTAAATCTGTGGTTAAATTCTTTTCTGTAATTAATTATGATTGAAATAATTCCGGCAATTGATGTGATCGAAGGCAAATGCGTGCGTCTGAAGCAGGGCGATTTTTCGCAAAAAAAGATTTACAATGAAAATCCTTTGGAAGTAGCGAAAGAGTTTGAAGCACACGGCTTGCAGCGTCTGCACATAGTTGATCTGGATGGTGCGAAGATCGGGAAGGTAACGAATCTAAAAGTTCTTGAGCAAATTGCAACTAATACAAATTTAACTATTGATTTCGGCGGCGGAATTAAGACCGACGAGGATATAAGATCGGTTTTTGATGCGGGTGCAAAGATGGCAAGTATAGGAAGCGTTGCGGTCAAAGAACCCGAGAAATTCGATGCGTGGCTGGAAAAATACGGGAGCGAAAAACTTCTGCTCGGTGCGGATGTAAAGGATGGAAAGGTGGCGATCAACGGATGGCAGACGACGACGGAATTGGAATTGATACCATTTTTGAAAAAGTATTATGCGAAAGGTGTGCGAAAAGTTTTTGTAACAGACATCAGTAAAGACGGACTTTTGGAGGGTTCGGCAAAAGATTTATACGCGGAAATTTTAGAAAATTTACCAAGACTTCACCTGATCGCTTCGGGCGGAATTGATTCGATTGAAGACATCGCCAAACTCGAAAAAATCGGTTGTGCGGGAGCAATTATCGGCAAGGCAATTTATGAAGATCGAATAAGTTTAACGAAATTGAGTCGCGGAAGATTTTTGGAAGAAAGAAGGAATTAAAAAAGTAATTGGTAATTAGTAGTTAGCATTTTGATTTACCAATTACTTATTACCAATCACCTATTACTTAACAAATGTTAGCAAAACGAATAATTCCCTGCCTTGATGTTAAAGACGGGCGGACGGTCAAAGGAACGAATTTTGTAAATCTGCGGGATGCGGGTGATGCCGTCGAACTTGGCAAATTATATTCCGGGCAAGGTGCAGATGAACTCGTTTTTCTCGATATTACGGCGACTAATGAAAAGCGTAAAACCTTATCGAAACTCGTTAAAAAAATTGCCGCCGAGATAAATATTCCTTTTACGGTTGGCGGCGGGATAAATACCATTGAGGATATTGAAATTTTACTGGAGTCGGGTGCGGACAAAGTTTCGATAAATACTTCGGCGGTGAAAAATCCGCAGATTTTGGCTGACGGAGCAAAGAATTTTGGTTCGCAATGTATTGTTTTTGCGGTTGATGCGAGGTTAATTGGAGAAAATTGGAAAATCTTCTTAAATGGCGGACGGGTTGAAACTGATTTGGATGCGATTGAAACTGTCAGACGCGGAGTTGATGCGGGTGCGGGTGAGATTCTTTTGACTTCGATGAATGCCGACGGAACTAAGGACGGATTTGAAATTGATCTGACGCGGAGAGTTTCCGAAAGCGTAAATGTTCCCGTGATCGCTTCGGGCGGTGCAGGTTGCGAAGAAGATTTTGTCGAAGCATTTACGGTTGGCAAAGCCGATGCGGGACTTGCGGCGAGCATTTTTCATTTCCGCGAAATCGAAATTCCGCATTTGAAAAATTATTTGAAAGAACGAAATATAGCAGTGAGAATTTAAGATAATGTAGAATGAAAACCGGAAACCGGATAATTGTTTTCGGAAACCACCTATTTATACTTTAACAAATATATGAAAGTTGATTTCAAGAAATCGCCCGACAAATTAGTTCCGGCAGTTGTTCAGGATGCGAATACGAATAAAGTTTTGATGCTTGGATATATGAATAAAGAGGCACTCAAAAAGACGAAAAAAAGCGGAAAAGTTACTTTTTATTCACGTTCACGGCAGAAAATTTGGGAAAAGGGTGAAACGAGCGGGAATTTTTTGACGGTCAAAAAGATTTTGATTGATTGCGATAATGATACGCTTCTGATTAAGGCAGTTCCGAATGGTGCGGTCTGTCATACCGGAAAAGACACTTGTTTTAAGGAAAAAAATAAGCCCGGTAATTTTCTGTTTGAACTGGAGGAAATTATCGAAGACCGCAAGCAAAACCCGAAAAAATCTTCATACACTTCAAAGATTTTTGAAAAAGGAATCAATCAAATTGTTAAAAAATTCGGTGAAGAATCATTTGAACTTGCCATCGAGGCAAAAGATTCGGACGATAAACTTTTCAAAGCCGAAGCCGCCGATGTGCTTTATTTTTTTATAATGCTGCTTGTCGGGAAAGATATTAAACTGGATAAAGTTTTGGAAGTTTTAAGAAAAAGACGAAGATGAGTCTGGTCGGTAGTTGATAGAGACAGTAATTCAGTAGAATTTAATAAAAAAAAGGCGTGAAATGAATCACGCCTTTTGAGTTTTTAAATCAAAGCTAATCTACTTCATAGATTTTGATTTGGCAAAATCACCAGCTTTAAAGATTGAAATCTTATCGGGCGTGATGTATTTTTTCATCGCGGCATTTACCTGCTCAGCCGTTACATTTGCTACTTTCTGTTCAAAATCCGCGTCCCATTTAAATGTTCTGCCTAAGAAAAGATCGTTCGTTAGAGCACCGGCTAATCCGGTGTCCGAAGCCCGATTCCGTTGGGCGGCAAGCAATAATCCTTTTTTCGCCGCTTCAACTTCTTCTTTGGTAAACCCTTCGGTCGTCGCTTTGCGGATTTCATCTTTGAAAGCCGCTTCCAGTTTTGTGGCGTTTTCCGGTGCATAGATCGCACTTGCGGAAAATGCTGCGGTTTCGTCCAAAGAACTTGCACTAAAGCCTGAACCGACTCCGTAACTCAAACCTTCCTGCTGACGAATTCGTGTTGCCAGACGTGAATTTAAGAAACCGCCGCCGAGCATATAATTTCCGACGTAAAGTGCCGGATAATCAGGATTATCGTCACGCAATTTAACGTTCAAACGTGCGATGAAAAATGCGTTGGCTTTGTCGGGTGTTTCAAATGTCTGATTAACCGACGGAATATCGGCAAAATCATTTGATAATCTTTCATATTTACCCGGACTTTTCCAGTTTCCGAAAAGTTGTGTAACAAGCGGTGTGATTTGCTTAGGATCAAAATCTCCGACGATTGCCAGTTCACCATTTGAAGCACCGTAAAAGTCTTTGTAAAAGGTTTTTACCTGCTCAAGCGTAACGGCTTTCGTATCGGCAAGCTCTTCATCCAAAGTTCCGTTATAGCGTATGTCGCCTTTTTTGTAACGGTTAAACTGCTTGTTCATTGCATAAACTGCTACATTTGTCGGCTCACTTCGCTGGCTTTCCAGATTTGTTATGCTTTCTTCCTTGATCAAATTAAATTCGCTTTCGGGAAATGCCGGTTCTTTCAGAATTTCCGCTACGAGTTTTAGAACTTCCGGGAGATTTTCGCGTGTGGTTTCGATTGAAACATTCGCACTCGTCGCTCCGCCGGAAACTCCGACTCTTGCTTTAAGTCTGTCGAATTCATCCTGAATCTGCTGGCGTGTTCTGTTTTTTGTTCCACGCATCAGAAGTCTTCCGGCAAAACTTGCGGCTTCTCCGCGATTCATTAAGGTTTTTTCATCACCGAAACGAAACGTCATTCTTGCATAAACCGTGTCGCCGCGATTTTCCTTCGGCAAATATGCAACCTTTAAGCCGCCGATTGTCGAAGTCATTGTTCTCGAATCAATATTGGCAGGCGAAGGATCAAATGCTTCACCTTGAGCAACCGCCGCTTTACCTTCATAACCCTTAACCATTGCCGTAATTTCGCTGTCCGTTACATTCGGAATGTCGGCTCGATCCGGTTTTTCGGTCGGGATAAACATCGCCATCGTTCGGTTTGACTGCTTAAAGTATTTTTTTCCAACCATCGCCACGTCTTCGGGCGTAACTTTTTCCACACGATCACGATATAGGAAAAACAAACGCCAATCGCCAATCGCAATATATTCGCTCATTCCCAAACCGACGCGGTTCGGATCGTTTAACGTCAATTCGATATTTTTAAGAATCGAAGTTTTTGCACGATCAACTTCTTCCTTCGTCGGCGGTTTGTCGCCTATTTTTTCGATGGTTTCGATCAGCGTATCGCGTGCCGCATCAATTGAAGCAGTTTTGCTCAGTTGAGCAAGGAACATCAAAAAACTCGGCTCTTTGAATTCAAAATTGATGTCGAAAACTCCGGTGGCTTTTTTCGTTTCAACCAGATTTTTATAAAGTCTGCCGGAAGGTGCATCGGTCAAAACCTCGCCCATAATTTCGACAGCCGGTGCTTCCGGGTGCGATGCCGGAGGAACGTGATAGCTGGCTGCGACAACCTGAATGTCGCCAACCCGACGAATGGTTACACTTCTTTCGCCATCCTGTGTCGGTTCAATTGTATAATTCGGAGGAAGTTTGCGTTCCGGTTTCGGGATAACGCCGAATTTTTCTTTGATAATGTTCAGCGTTTTCATTTCGTCGAATTTTCCGGCGACGAGCAGAACCGCATTGTCCGGTTGATAGTATTTCTTATAAAAGGCTTGCAGACGGTCAATCGGAACATTTTCGACATCAGACCTTGCTCCGATAGTTGTTTTTCCGTAATTGTGCCAATCATAACCTGCCGCCAAACTGCGTTGGAACATAACGCGGATCGGATTGTTTTCGCCCGATTCGAGTTCGTTACGGACAACCGAAAATTCCGAATCCAAATCTTTTTTAGCAATGAAAGAATTGACCATTCGATCAGCTTCCAAATCCAAAGCCCAGTTCAGATTTTCGTCAGTTGCCGAAAATGTTTCAAAATAATTCGTGCGGTCTGCATTGGTCGAACCGTTCGGACTCGCTCCGTGCGAAGTAAGTTCTGCCGGAATGTTCGGATGTTTCGGTGTGCCTTTAAAAACGAGGTGTTCAAGCAAATGAGCCATTCCCGTTTCGCCGTAATTTTCGTGGCGTGAACCAACCAGATAAGTCATATTTACCGTAATTGTCTGTTTGGTATTGTCGGGAAAAAGCAAGACTTTCAGCCCGTTATCCATTTGATATTCGGTAATTCCTTCAACGGATGTGATCTTTTTCACTCCGTCCGGCATTTTCATCATCGCTTGTGAAAATGTTGCAAACGTAAATGTCAGCAACAAAAACGACGCAAAAATCGCCTTTGAAAAATTTCTAATTTTCATATATTTACTTCCTTTTGTCTTAAAGTGATAGATGTATTCTAACATTTATACGTGAGATTTTAAAAAAAGTTATTTGTACAAAGAAAAAGATAAGATAAATTTCGCATATTTATTTGAATTCAAAACTGTTTGGAACAAATTCCAGCGAAACGGCTTTGCCTTCATCAGCTTTTTTATCGTCGGGACGATATGTAATAACCACTTTTATCGGTGGGAATTTTGCTCCGCAGCCGAGTCTGACCTGTTCCATTTCCCGTGTAAAGCCGCCGACCAATACATCCTGCGGCGAATCTGCTTTGAGTTTTAATTTTTTATCACCAATCCTGACGTTAAAAGTTATATCTTTGCGTCCGCATTCGATGCTTTCAGCTATTCCGATACCACGCAATTCGCCCGCCTGCGGTTTTCGCAGAGCATCTCTGATTCCCTGCATCATCGCGTCTTTTCGCATTTGTTCAATATCTTCATCTACGATGACGACAGGTTTTTTGGCGACGATCTCCTCAGCGGTTCTGAACTCGAAAAAGTCCGGGACAAAATTAATTGCTAAAATAGTTCCCTGTGTTTTTATTTTGGGATTTATTTCCTTTCGGTAAGTTATAACGCTGTGAATATCCTGCAACTGAGCATTACAGCCGACCATTTTATCTTCCGCTACCTCGGTGCTTGCCATTAAAGTCAATGATTGAAAATCTTTGCTTTGTAAAATAATGTTTCCCGCTTTAGTTTTAACTGTGTAGATAACTTCGCTGTTGATACAGGCGATTTTTTGGATGTAGCCGAGAATCACGGCTTCGCCAGTTTTTGGAGCTTCTAAAAGTCTGTTTATATTGTAAATTTCTTCTTCCCGCTCGATTTTTTCCAACTCTTCTTTGCTCAATGAATCTCTTTGAATGAGTTTCGTCGGTTCGTAATTTTCCGTATTTCTTGCTTCGGTTCGTGAATTTTCGTATTCGCTGCGGGATTTTTCGATTCTCGCTTTCTGTTCCTCCATTTGTGTTATGGAATTCAAAAGATTTTCGGAACTTTTGCGAACCGATTCTTCACTCGCCGATTTTATTAATTTTTCCGCAACATTTTTGGCTTCTATAAAGTTTTCCTGCCGCAGATAAATCTGAGCCAGTTGAAGCAGTGCATCCTGATCACCGGGTTTTATTGATAAACTCTTTTTCAAAAGGGCAGCCGATTCGTCCAACTTTTCACCATTAACCATATTGATAAATGCAAGTAAACTGTAACTTTGTGTAAATTGCGGGTTTATCTCTATAGCTTTGAGCAGGGATTTTCGCATCATTTCTGCTTTTGCGTCGGGAAATCGGGCAATATATCCGAACTCATCCAAATCTTCGCGGCTCAAAATATATGCGTATTTGTAATAGATCAAATGATTGTTTTGATCGGAGGTAACCGCTTTTTCCAAGTATCTTTTTGCTTCGTCAAATTTTCCCTGACGCATTTTTACAAGACCGAAAGCAGTGTTTGCAAGGCTCTGATTTGCATTCAGATCAAGAGATTTTTGCAGATAGATTGCGGCATCATCCAATTCGTGGGTGTGATAAAGCAAATCGCCTAAATACGCATTCGCATCGGCTTCGGAAAGCGGAACAACGGACATTTCCGTATCGAATATGAGTTTATTCTTAAAAGTCGCCAGCGAAGTTTTAAATGTTCTCTGCTTGGCATATTTTCTCAATTCCTTTTCCATCGCTTCATAATCCGTATTAAAAGCCTGCTTAAAGGCTTTTTCCGGTTCGACATCATTTATGACAAGTTTCAAAAAATTATCCAACGCCTGCGAATTAGCTCCGCCGTTTCCCTGAATCAAATAATGAATCAAAGCCCACGCCTGTGCATAGAAAACACTTCGGGAATGATTGCCGTTTTGATGAAGTGAATAATTATTGACGGTGAAAAAATCTTTCAGCGGAATTAATTGACTCTTCTGTAAAAGATATAAATGTCCGTCCTGCAAACCGCCGAGCGTAACTATCTGATCGTCTTTTATACTGAATGTTTGATAGTATTCGGCTAATCCTTCATTAAACCACGGCGGAACATCAGTTTCTCCGAAATTTGTATTGAGCAGATAATGAACGTATTCGTGAAAAATAGTTCCGTAAGTGTCCTCCAGATTGCCATCGGTCGAAAGCGTTATGTAATTGACATCTTCACCGGACTGAAAATATCCGGCGATCCATTTATCCGCTTCGCCCTTTGCATTTTTAGGTTTAAAAGGTTTGTAGGATTTTGAATCTTTGAAGACAATCACATTCGTCTGAATTGCGGAATCAAATTTTGTTCCGGGGAAAAGCTGATTGAAAACTTCACGAAATTGTTCAAGTTTTGTCGCAACTTTGATGATGTCTTTTTCCTTCGCATCGCCGATCAGGAAAAAGTTTTTCGAGCGGACGCTTATCCATTCATCTTTTACGGATTCTTTTGCAAAAGTTGAAAATGAAAAAAGCAGAATACAGAGCAGAGCAAGGTTTAAATAGCGTAACTTCATATTTTTTAAGGAGTTTCAAATCTAGTTTTGATCGTAAAAATTTTACAAATTTTTCTCTTTAAGGTCAATAAAATTTTTGAAAACTTTAAGGCTGAGTTTTTCCGATGACAGACATCAAACGCCCCGTTTTGCCGAATTTTTTATTTTCAACGCGATAAGAAAAAAACAGATCGGTGCGTTCCATCGTGCAGAAAGGTGTTGTGAAAATATTTTGTTCAAGAACTCCAATACTTAACATCTGTTCTCTGTTGGCAAGATGTAAATCTATTAGTGCGTGTCGTTTACGGGTTTGTGTAAAAAGTTTTCCACCTGTGGAAAACTTTGCGGAAAAAGCATTAATTACTTCCTGTCCGATCTCATAACTCCGGCAACCTGCGGCGGGACCGATGGCACAAATTAAATCTGCGGAGTTTGTGCCGTATTCGGTTTTCATTTTGTTAATTGCCTTGACGACAATTGATTCAACCGTCCCACGCCAACCTGCGTGAACGGCGGAATAGCTTCCCGTTTTTTTGTCGCCGATCAAAACCGGAACGCAATCGGCGGTTTTTACACCGAGAAGTAAATCCGGTAAATCGGAAATTAAACCGTCAAACTTTTCCTCAGTATTTTTTGCATCTTCCAGATCGGAAACTTTTTTAACTCCGTCGCCGTGAACCTGCCAAACGGTTGAAAGTTGAAATTCGCCATCTAAAACATTCAAAAAACGCTTACGATTTTCGGCGATATTTTCATTCGAATCTTCGCCGAAACCTGCTAAATTCAAATCATTTTCAGGAAAAGCCGAAACTCCGCCAAGCCGCGTCGAAAATCCATTTGCAAAACCATTTCCTTCCAACGCCTTGCAAACTAAAACTTTGACACCGTTTTTCTCTCGCCAATAAAACCCTTTTTCTGTTAAAGTTTCATCAGGCAAATCTGACTGCTGATCGCTGACCGCTGACCGCTGATTTATGATTTTATCCATAGGCACAGACATAATTGAAGTTTACCGCATACGCGAAACAATCGAAAGAACCCCGCGTTTTGTCGAGCGTGTTTTTACGGAAAAAGAGCGAACTTATTGCGACAACAAAGGTGCGGCGGCGGCACAATCTTACGCGGGAAAATTTGCCGCGAAAGAAGCATTTTTGAAGGCTTTAAAAACGGGTTGGCGTGGAAAAATAACATGGCACGACATCGAAATCATAAATGATGAACAGGGTGTTCCGAATTTTAATATCAGCGGCGAAGCGGAAAAATTGTTGAAAGATTCAGGAGCAGAAAATGTGCATCTCTCAATTTCACACACCACCGAACACGCAACTGCTCAGGTCATATTTGAGCGACGGTAGGGATGGAGAGATAGTGAGAGGGAGGGAAAAAGAGAAAAAAGAAAGAAGATTTATTTGATTGTCCATTTATCGGGTTCGGACATCATTTTTACAAGTTGACTAATAATTAAATCGTAATCTGCATCAAATTCTTTAAATTTTTCTTTTGAAATAAATTTGCACCGCCAAGAAATTTCCAACCAAACACGAGTTTCATCTGCTTCTGCTGCACAATCGCTTAATTTGCTGACAAAATGTTTTGCATAAATCCGTTTTCGCCAAGCCTCAGCCAAGTTTGCACAAACAGAACGTGAAGACCGACGCATTTGGTCAACCATCGAAAATTTTTCCTCCGCAGGAAACAATTTCGTAATTTCAAAAATCTCCATTGCCGCTTTTATAGCATTCTGATAAACCCTTAATTCTCTAAAACTACGAATTCTTTCCATAGCAAAATATTCCATTCAATTCCGGCTAAATAATCTCAATTGTTTCTTCCGTCTCTCTCTCTCTCTCTCTCTCTCTCCTTCTCTCATTTCTCTTTGTCAGTTTTCTCCGACGGCGGAATTATAACTTCAGATGGAAAAGAATCGGGCGAAGTGTGCAAATGCAGAACTTTCCAGTCTTTGCCGATCTTTTTGAAAACAAGCGTCATACGTCCTGTTGATTGTTCGAGTTTCGCTTCAAATTCCTGTGTTTGTTTCCATTTACACGAAGCATAAGCACTCGTCGGACTTAGCATTTCGATTCGCAAACCCGTAATTTCCAGATTTACGTTTGAGCGTTTGGCGTAAGAAGATTTGCGGTTGTCATACATATTTTGCCAACCGATTGTCGCCGTGCCGTTATAATTAAAGAACAAAGTTTTCGGATCGTTGTAATAGACACTCATAACCTTGTCCGCATCCGCCTGGTTGATTCCTTCGACAAGGCGGTCAAAAGCCGCTTTGACTTCTGTTTCCTGTGCTTTCAATAAAGCATCGTTTTTTGCATTACCCGCTTTTTGGGCGAAACCTGCCAAAGAAAATGTTAGAATTAAAAATAAAGTGTGTGTAAAATATTTTATCATTGTTGCTCTTATTCCTCGTTTAAGATTTAATTTTGATTTGAATTTTAACTCAAAAGAATTTAGTTGCAATAATGCAATAAGAAGTTTTAAGGAAAAAAAATTATGCCAAAAGAATTTAATTGTCCTTCGTGTACCGAACCGATGGAATTTGCGGGCGGCGAATCAATTTTTCAGACGTGCAAAGCGTGCCACGCACCCGTCATCGTTCCTTCGGACTTGCTTTATAAAAATGAGCAAAAGTTGGCATCCGAAGATTTTGCGAGCCTTCTCAATGACAAACCCGTTGATGTCGAACAGGTTACAAATGAATTAACGCCGGGAAGCGGTTTGCCGAAAGATGAAGATTCGATTGACGCTGATGCGAAAATTGAAAAGTTTGAAGTTTATCAGGAAAAGATCGGTACACACGCCGTTAAAACAAAAAAAGCGGTTGATGAAATTGTTGCTCCGAAAAAGGATTCGGATTTTAAAACCGTTTCACCACTTGCAAATGCAGATGGCTCAATTTCGCTGGAAATACCCGAAACGCAAACTTCTCAATCGCCAACAAATCCGATTATCGCAAGAGTTAAAAACGAACTGCAAACGGGTGATAAAATAGAAGCAATAAAGCTTTTCCGCAGTAGATTTAACACGAGTTTGCGGGATGCGAAAGAAACGGTTGAAGCAATCGAACGCGGCGAAGAGATTGATATTTCGCAATTTTTGAATCAATAAAAAAGGGTGAATAAAATTATGAAAAGCGTTACATTTCAATGTCCATCGTGTTTAAAAAATTTGCAATATACAAACGGCGACACGCCTTTTCAGACTTGTTATCGTTGCAAAGGAAAAATCATCGTGCCTTCGACGGCGGTTCATCAGGTTGAAATGGAAGCGGCAAGACCGACCGAATTCGCTTTGCGTAAACAAAAAGAATTAAAACTCGCCGAGATTCAAAACGAACTCAATCTGGGCAGAAAAGTCGAAGCGATAAAAACCTTTCGTGAAAATTTTGGAACGGACTTAAAAACAGCGAAAGAAGCGGTTGAGAAGTTGGAAAAGAACAAAAATTTGGAAATTCCAAAATCGGCTCTGCGGGAAAATTTTTCTGCGATTCAAGAAAATCCGGCTGAACATAAGCTATATCAAGATATTAAACAACAAAATACCCCTTCAAAAAATTCCGGGGCATCTATTTTTTGGTTGTTGGTCGGAATCGGAATTGTTCTGTATATTTTGTTTGGAGATTAAATCTGTAATAGACTTTGGATATAAAAAGTGCGGCTGGAAACTAGATTTTTATGTAAATGAAAAATTTTAATCACATGAGTTAAATTTATAAGAAAAACAAATGTTGTTTTCAATTTACATTCTTTAAATAATCTTATTTTTCTTCATTTTAATTTTTCAAATATTTTACAAAACTTGTCTAAAAACAGTAAATCAATTAACTTATATCAAAGCAGTTTTAACTGTAAAATCAAAAAATTCAAGGGAATATTTAAATGAACGTCAAATATAAGTTAGGTGAATTATTTTGCGGACCCGGCGGCATCGCACTCGGAGCGAAAGAGGCAGCAGTAAAGTCTGAAAACGCAGAATATTCAATTACTCACGCTTGGGCGACGGATTATGATAAAGATACCTGCGAAACTTATCGAACTAATATTTGTCCTGACAGTCCGAAATCAGTTATCCACAAAGATATTAGAAAACCCGGTCTTGAAGCAAAACTTGAACAAATCTCCGGCATTGACGCACTTGCTTTCGGTTTTCCGTGCAATGATTTTTCAATCGTCGGCGAGCAGAAAGGGATTGACGGCGTTTATGGTCCTTTATATCAATACGGAATTGATGTCTTAAATTATTTTCTACCCGATTGGTTTTTAGCGGAAAATGTCGGCGGTCTGCGAAATTCCAACGACGGAAATGCTCTCCAAATGATTCTCAATAAAATGTTCGATGCGGGTTATAATCTAGTGCCGCATCTGTGTAAATTCGAGCAATACGGTGTTCCGCAAGCACGACATCGAATAATAATTATCGGCATCAGGAAAGATTTGGATGTGAAATTCAGAGTTCCGTCGCCTGTACCATACAAAGATATTGATAATACCTGCAAAACAGCAATTGAAGTTCCTCCAATTCCGAAGAATGCACTGAATAATAATTTAACGAATCAATCGAAAACAGTTGTCGAAAGACTAAAACACATCAAGCCGGGAGAAAACGCTTTTACTGCCGATATACCGAAACATTTACAGTTAAATGTAAAAGGTGCAAAGATAAGCCAAATTTATAAACGACTTGATCCGACAAAACCATCTTACACCGTAACAGGAAGCGGCGGCGGCGGAACACACGTTTATCATTGGGAAGAACCGCGTGCTTTAACAAACCGCGAACGTGCCAGATTGCAGACTTTTCCAGATGATTTTGAATTTTGCGGCTCAAAAGAAAGTGTTAGAAAACAAATCGGAATGGCATTACTTCCTTAAATTCTTATGTCCGACAATAAGCACGAAAATTATGAAATTTTAAATCTAATTGGTTACGGTTTGGCTAAATTTGACATGAAATTCGTCAAGGAATTTGGTTTTCAGACTAAAACTGATTTCTATAATGAAATGGTAAATCGTGGTATTGGAGAAACAACAGGAGTAATCAAAAACCGTCAAGATTTATTTGATCCCTTTTTTCCGAATGAAAGAAAAGGTTGGTGGCAAAAAGGCGATACTTACATTCATCGAAAGGATTTTATTGATTCTTTATTTGGGGAATATAATGTAAAGAACTTTGTGGGCATTGTTAAACTTTACTTGAAGAACAATTTCCGAATTGATGAATACAAAACCGACGAAGCCAGTCCAATAATCAAAAGCAAATTTAAACAATTACAATTAACCGGACAAGAAGCAGAACTTTTCTTTAAAAAGAATTATCAACAAATTGACCATTTCAAAGATGGTAATTTAGAAGATGCCAGACTTTTAGGAGATGGTTATGATTTCCAAATCCAAATTGAAACAAAGTATTTTTTAGTTGATGTAAAAGGTGTTCGCTCAACTTACGGTGCATTTAGAATGACTGAAAAAGAATTTACTCGTGCCACGGAACATAAATATAATTATGGTTTAGTGATTGTCAGTAATTTAGAAAATGTCCCTAAAATGACACCAATTTTTAATCCAATTGAAAATGTGGTTTTAGATAAGCAAGTAAGAACTCAGCAACAGATTTCTTATCATTCTAAGTCATTGTCTTGGTAGATATATTTTAGGTTGCTTTTGAAGTAAAATGATATTTATGAGTGAATTTCTTTGTAGTTATTGTTGGGAAAATGTTGAAGAACTATATCCAAGTGATGATGATCTTTGCTTGGATTGTCATGACAAATTAACACGACCTGTTTTTTCAGATGAAGTTGATATCAGCTTCAGACAAGTCAAATGGGCGGTTTCTGAAATCAACAAAAAAAATCGTAGAATTGCTGAACTTGAAGCCGAGAATGAAAAGTTAAAAGTGATTTTATCTTCATTTGAAAAAAGTAAGTAATCATCCAACTGCTTGATAAAAATTCAAACCATCTGGCTTTTATCGCCTGTCATCATAAATATAGATTTTCACTTTACGATACAGATAATGACCGCGAAACAAGTGATTTTCTTGAAGAAATTTCCAACTTTGAAGCCGAACTACTCACAAATTATTTTCAAATCGCTCCCGAAATGGAAGAAAAATTCGGCGGCTGGACGGGCGAAATGATTATCACAGATGAAAACTCTCGAATTGTTCATCACGAACGCCCAGTATAATGGCTGATAATCTCACCGCCGAACAACGAAAACGTAATATGACGGCAATCAAAAGCCGTCATACCAAGCCGGAAAAAATTGTTCGTTCAATTATTCACCGTATGGGTTTTCGCTTCCGCCTGCACGACAAAAAACTTCCCGGCAAACCCGACATCGTTCTCCCACGACACAAAAAAATCATCCTCGTTCACGGCTGTTTCTGGCATATGCACGACTGCAAACGCGGAAATGTTACGCCGAAAACTAATACTGAATACTGGCAAAAAAAGAGATTTAAAAATGTTGAAAGAGACAGACAAAACCTAACCGCATACAAAAAAGAAGGTTGGAAAGTTTTGACTGTCTGGGAATGCGAAATAAAAGATTTAGATAAACTCAAAAACAAACTTCTAAATTTTCTAAACAAATAAAATCTATTTGCCTTTTTTCTTCGCAATCCATTCGTCAACATTTCGTTCCAAAATATCGAGTGGAACTGCTCCCGATAAAAGCACGACATCGTGGAATTCACGCAGATCGAATTTGTCGCTTAATTCGCTTTTTGCTCTGGCACGGAGTTCTTTTATTTTTAGTTCGCCGATTTTATACGCTAATGCTTGTCCGGGATCGGAGATGTAGCGGTCAATTTCGTTGACAATATCCTGCTGGGTTTTCGGGGCGTTGTCGGCGAAGAAATCTATCGCACGTTGTCTGTCCCATTTATAGAAATGGATTCCCGTGTCCACGACGAGGCGGACGGCACGCCACATTTCGTAGGTTAATTGTCCGAATTTATCATACGGGTCTTCGTATAATCCCATATCTTCGCCCAAACTCTCGCTGTATAATCCCCAGCCTTCGACAAATGCCGTAAAACCGCCGTATTTGCGGAAGTTAGGGACTTCGCCTAATTCCTGTTGGAGTGCGATCTGCGTGTGATGTCCGGGGACGGCTTCGTGAATGGAAAGTGCCATCATCTCCCATTTCGGGCGGGTTTCGGGTTTGTATAAATTGACGTAATAATAACCCGGACGCGAACCGTCCGCCGCCGGGCGATTGTAATATGCGGTGGTTGTGTCGGGGGCGATCTGGTCGGGAATCGGGATCACGCCGTAGGGCATACGCGGCATTGTTTTGATGACTTTCGGCACTTCAGGATCAATTCGTTTGGCAATCGCACGATAAGCCGTCAGCAATTCTTCGGGCGTTTTGTAAAAGAATTTCTCATCGGTTCGCAGGAAATTAAAAAACGCCTGCAAATCGCCTTTGAAGCCGACTTTGATTTTGATCTTTTCCATTTCCGCACGGATTCGTTTAACCTCCGACAAGCCTTTTTCGTGGATTTCCTGCGGTGTTAAATTTGTTGTCGTGTAGGAACGTGCGAGATACGCATAATATTCTTCGCCCAACGGATGCTGCCAGATTCCGGCTTTTTCATAACTTGCGGGCAGATATTCGCCGACGAAAAATGTTTTCAGTTTTTTGTATTCGGGAATTATTTTTGTCGAGATAATTTTTCTTGCTTCCGTCTGCAAACGCATTTTATCGGCTTCGGAGAAATCTTTCGGGAATTTTTCAAACGCTTCATAAAAAGGACTTTTTTCAGGAGAATTAACAATTTGCTGGTCAATTTGTCCCGGAACTCTTTCCAGAACCTTTTTCGCCTGCATAATTTTCTCGCGTTTTCCCTCACGCATCAAAGCGATGGTTTGCTCCATAACAGTCGGAAAATTATTCAAACGAGTCAACCAATCTTCATAATCTTTGACTGTGTTTAGCGGAATACGTTTTGCGGTTTGCTGAATGGTTTGAATTCCGCCCTGCTGATCTACCGGCAGCAAATAGCTTTTGAATTTACGGCTTTCAATGCTTCGCTCGTAATTTTTTTTGAATAGATCATAATTCAATTGGTCGGAAACCGTCAGTTTTGAACGGTCAATTTTTTTAATTTTTTCAAGCGTGGCAATCGTTTCTCGATTCCGTTTTTCAATCGCTGTAAGGCTGTTGTCAGACCACTTATCATTATAACGCCTGTCGCCCTGTGAAGATGCAAACGTCGGATTTTCACGCAAATTGTTTTCCCACTCAGAATCAAAAAGTGCGTAAAGCTGTTTGGTCGCTTCGGAATTGTTTGATTTGTTTTGAGCAAAAACGGATGTAAAAGCTACGGCGAAAATAAATACAAAAATCAGCAATCTCATTAAAAACATTCTCCTTTTCGGTTAAATAAATTTTCGGGAAAGAATGTTTTAAGAATACAACAGTTTGCAAATTTTGGGCAAAAAAAAGTAATAAGACAAAAATAAGATTGTAACTTTTACCTTTTACCTTTTTACTTTTGTCTTACTTCCTATCTTGTCGCCATATTGTATTCACGCAGACGGCGATAAAGTGTTGAAGGTGAAATTCCTAATAATTCAGCGGTTTTGCCGCGATGCCAGCCTGTTTTTTCCAAAGCACCGATGATCTGTTGTTTTTCAACGTCTTTTAAATTACTCGGAGCAGATGCGTTTTGAAAATTACTTGTTCCATTTTCCTGCGGAGTGTTATAGCTGACGGAAACGCTCGGTTCATTCGTGTTGAAAACGACTTCGGGCGAGAGTTCTTTGTTGGTAATTTTGCCGTTATCGGCAAGCAGAATCGCACGTTCCAGGCAGTTGCGGAGTTGGCGGACGTTTCCCGTCCAACTGTAATTTTCAAGTGATTGAATTGCCTGGTCGGTTAATTGGGGAGCATTTGCTCCGGCGATTTTTTGCAGAAGATGGCGGGCAATCGGTTCGATGTCTTCGCGTCTTTCGCGGAGCGGCGGAATGTGGATTTCAAAACTGTTAATCCGGTAAAGCAGATCCGAACGGAAAATTCCTTCGCCGATGGCTTGCTTCGGATTGCGGTTGGTTGCGGCGACGAGGCGGACATCAACTTCAACCTTTTTCACGCCGCCGACGCGGAAAAATGTGCGTGTTTCCAATGCACGAAGAAGTTTTGATTGAAGCTGTGGAGGCATTTCCATAACTTCATCAAGAAAAAGCGTTCCGCCATCGGCGATTTCAAAAAGTCCTAATTTACGGACTTTCGCACCTGAAAATGCACCGGCTTCGTGTCCGAAAAGTTCGGATTCAAGCAGCGAATCCTGCAAAGCGGCACAGTTTAAGTCAATAAATGTCGAATCGCTGCGGGGACTCAAGCGGTGAATTGCCTGTGCGATGAGTTCCTTGCCCGTTCCCGATTCGCCCGTCACCAAAACTGATGTGTTGGATGGAGCAACTCTTTGAACGAAACGCAAAATTTCTTTCATCTGCGGAGATTCGGCAATGATTTCGGGCATATTCTGATTATTACGCTGCACCTGTGCCTTTAATCTCTGGTTATCAATTTTGAGTTTTTGTTTTTCGGTGGCTTGTGTAACGAGTGCGGAAAGTTCGGTGATGCGGTAAGGTTTTGTCAGATAATCATAAGCACCGAGTTTCATTGCTTCAATTGCAGTTTCGACGGTGGCTTGTCCCGTCAGCATTATGACTTCGGGCGGGTTTTGCAATTTTTCGCGTAAACGACGAAGCAGAGCCATACCGTCAAGACGCGGCATATCAATATCGCTCAAAAGCACATCGAAATCGCGTTCATCCAGCAAAGCCCAAGCCTCTTCGCCGTTGGTCGCAACCTCAACTTCGTGTCCCTGCCGTGTTAATTCCTTCTGCACGACAAGCCGTAAGTTCTTTTCGTCATCAACTACTAATAGTTTTGCCATATTTTTTTTAAGTGGAGAGTGGAGAAGTTTTGAATTTTGATTTCAAAACATAATATTAAAAATTCTCCTTTCTACTCATTTTCTAGGTAAGTAAATTGTAAAAGTTGTGCCTTTGCCGATGTTTGACCGAACATTAAGCCGTCCGCCGTGATCTGTGATTATTCCGTAACAAACTGCCAGACCGAGTCCCGTTCCTTTGCCGAATTCTTTGGTTGTGAAGAAAGGCTCAAATATTTTTGAAATATTTTCCGGTGAAATTCCGATTCCCGTATCTTCTATTTCGATAACAACCCGATGTCACTCGGTAAATATTCTAAAGGTGAGTGTTCCGCCTTTAGACATTGCATCAATCGCGTTTGTTGCAAGGGAAATAACTGCCTGTTGAATTAAACCCTCGTCTGCTTTTATCAGCGGCAGATTTTCGGCAATTTCCAGTTTGAATTCGATATTGTCACCGCGTTTTTGATGGGTTAAAAGATTTACCGATGATTTGATAATTTCGACGAGGTCTATTTCGTGGCGGTTTCCCGTGCGGACGCGACTGAAATCGAGTAAGCCGTTCGTAATATTTTTACAGCGAAATGCTTCACTTCGAATCAATCCGAGATATTCTCTTAAATCTCCGATATCAGGAGAGCTGTCAAAAACACCTTCATCAACTCTTGATTCGAGTGCTTCGGCACAGGCGGAAATTGTGGCAACGGGATTGTTTATTTCGTGAACTACTCCTGCTGCAAGTCTGCCGATTGCCGCAAGTTTTTCCGCACGCCCGACAGCGTGAATCGTTTCCACCCGCATCGTTACATCTTCGCCGACCGTAATGACGTGAGTTACTTCGCCTCGTTCATCAAACATAGGAATTTTGCTGACCAGCCAATGCTGTGCATTGCCTTTATCATCGGTTGTTTTTTGTTCGATGCGTTCGATCTTTCCCGTCTTAAAGGCTCTTTCAAATTCGTTTCTTAATTTTCCCTGCGGATATTTTGCCAGAACATCAAAAACATTTCGCCCGATAACGGCATCTCTCGGCATCCCTTGTATTCCGATCTCACGATGTTTATTCCACGTAACGATATTGTAATTCCGGTCTATTACATAAATCGAAATGGGAAGAGTATCTAAAATGGATTCGGTAAATCTGCGGTGTTCCTCTTTGGCTTGATTTATCGAGGTATTAAGTGTTGATTCGTAATGAGCCGTCAGGTTTATGCTCAAAGTGGTCATTTGTGTTGCCGCATCAATCAGACGCTGTAGATTTGTCGTGCAATCTTCCTTGTCCCGAAAAGCGACAATAACCGCACCTTTAACCTCACCTTCGATGTGTATCGGCGAGATGTATTCGGTTTTGTGATTTTTACCGAGAAAAAAGAATTCTTCACGGTTTCCCGTTTCATATGAAACCTGCGGCGGCAGCAATTTTGTCCATTGTTTGAATTTTTGCTTTTCAAATTGCCCGGAATAATCTTCGCCTTCTTCGCTAAAAACGCTGTAAACTAAACCGATATGTTCGAGTTCTACTGCAACCGCACACCATTCGGCATTCACTCCGCTCCGAATTTCTTCGGCAACGCGGGATGCAATTTTTTTCGGGTGAACGGCAAAAAGTAAACTTCGTCCAAGTTCGGTGATAAATCTTAATTCAGACGAAGAATCTACTACTTCTCCTTTCGGGAAAAATAATTCTGCTTTTTGATTAGTTTCTTTAGGGAACAACATTTTTTTGCTAACTGCGTTAAGACTGTTTGATAATTATATTACGACAAACTTTTATGAGAATTTGTCATCTGAAATGAGGCAGGACGCAGCATATCTTTTTGGTAAGATATGCAATAACTCCTACATATAAAATAAAACAATTTTTAACATTTTGTCAACGGTTTAAACGGGTATTTTATAAATGTATTTGACACGACCAAAAAACTGTTAAAAAATCAGTAAGTTTCAATATGAAAAAACCCTTTCAAAAACTCAAACAAGCCATCTTCTTTCCGCTTTTATTCCTATTTGTTTTTTCTTTTTTTTGTGTTCAGGTGCAAGCTCAGGAAGTTGTTGACAAAACAGTTGCAACCGTCAGCGACGGAGTCAGGACGGAATTGATTACTTATTCCGATCTGCTATGGCAACTTGCCTTAGTCCCGAATATTCCGCTTACGCCGCCGACTTCCGAAGATTTAAACCGAGCATTGCAAATTGTTATCAGACAAAGACTTATCGCATTGGATGCGGAAAGATTGCCGGGTGCAGAACCGACCAAAGAAGAAATTGATGCGAAGATCAAAGATGTTTTGGCGTTGTTTCCATCAACATCGGAATTTGTCAGACGCTTAAATATTGTCGGCTTTGATTCAATTGATGACGAAAATTTTCAGCGAATTATGCGGCAGAGAGTAGCCACCGAAAAATATATCGAATTCCGCTTTCGTTCATTCGTCGTCATCACACCCGAAGACGAAAAAGATTATTACCAGAAGGTTTTCACATCCGATTTTCGCCGCCAAAATCCCGGTCTGCTGCTTCCGCCGTTTGACGAAGTTCGTGCCAGAATTAATACAACTCTCACCGAGCAAAAGGTCGAAAGCGACATCGAAACTTTTCTCGACAATGCCCGAACCCGTGCCGAAATTGTTGTTTTGAGTGAAGTTTGATTTATTTATGGTTACAGAAAAACCGAAATCAAAACCGTATTTTACACCCGAACAATATTTGGAAATAGACCGTTCATCCGAGGAACGCTACGAATATCTTGACGGTGAAATTTTCTTAATGGCTGGCGAAAGTAGTGAACATGGCGATATTTCGATGAATTTATCGGCAATTTTTGGAAATCAGCTAAAAGGCACGGACTGTCGCGGACGAATCAAAGATACAAAAATTTTGAGCGGTGCTGGAAAGAAGAATCCTTTTACACAAAAAGGATTGTTTTCTTATCCCGATTTGGTTGTAATCTGCGGTGAACTGAAATTTCACGATGAAGTGAAAGACATCGTTCTCAATCCAAAAGTAATCGTCGAAGTTTTGTCCGAATCTACCGAAAGTTTTGACCGCGGTGATAAATTTATGCGTTACAGACTTTGGAATCCGACCTTAACCGATTACATCTTAGTTTCGCAAAATGCTCCTATCGTCGAACATTATATCAAACAGGAAAGCGGTGATTGGCTGCTCAAGGAATATCATGGTTTAGATAAAAATTTTGCAATCGAATCAATCAATGTTCGTTTAACTCTCACAGATATTTATGACCGCATCGAGTTTGAAGAAATCGAATAATTTTAATCCCGCCCTTCCAAAACTTTTTTAGCTTCCTGCAATCTATCAATATGTTCCTGGCTGACCTGCGGATATTTTAAGTCCATAGATTCGAGTTTTTTGGCGATAATTTCCGAAACCGCCAGGCGTGTGAACCATTTGTGATCGGCGGGCAGAATATACCACGGGGCGTTTTCGGTTGAAGTTGCCTGAATTGCTTCTTTGTAAGCGTTTTGATAATCGTCCCAAAAGCCGCGTTCATTCATATCGGCGGTGGAGAATTTCCAGTTTTTTTCGGGCGTGTCTATTCGAGCGAGAAATCGTTCTTTTTGTTCTTCCTTTGAAACATTGAGGAAAAATTTCAAAACCGCGATGCCGTTTTCATTTAAGTATTTTTCAAAATTGCGGATTTGCCCGAACCTTTGTTCCCAGATATTCGGATTGTTTTTTATATCGTCGGGCAATTGCGAGTTTTGCAGAATGTTTGGGTGAACACGCACGACGAGAACATCTTCGTAATATGAACGGTTAAAAATCCCGATGCGTCCCTTCTCAGGCGTGGCTTTCATACAACGCCATAAATAGGCGTGGTCTCTTTCTTCCGCCGACGGAGCTTTAAATGAGAAAACCTGCGTTCCCTGCGGATTTACGCCCGACATTACGTGCTTTATCGCACCGTCTTTGCCTGCCGCATCCATCGCCTGAAAAATTATCAGAAGTGCGTGTTTATCATCCGCATAAAGAACATTCTGCAACTTTTTTAAGCGTTTGATATTGCTCTTTAAATCTTTAACCGCATCATCTTTAGCTGTGTAATCTCCTGTGAAATCAGTTGAGTGATCTTTAAGGTTTAGTTTTTCGCCTTCGGTAACTCGAAACTTATTTATATCCATAGATATTATTTTTACCGCAAAGGACTTATAAAACGCAAAGATCAAAGAAAAAAACACAAGTATCTAATGTTTTTTACATAATCTCCATTATTTTTCAGCAATTTCCTTAATAAAATCCTTAATTCCTGATGTGTTATTCAAAGTTGAACCGATATCACCGTAAATTACTTCAGAACCACCACCACCAGTTACATAGTATTGCGGTGGTAGAAATGTTGAAGAGATATTTTGCGGGATATAGTTCTTTCTATTATAAGGAGCAATGACTACATTACCGATTATTTTTCCATTTCCCGCACCATTTCTTTCCCACTCTTCTTCTCCTATAACAATTATCAAACCTCTGAAACTAAAACCACCGATGTTGGTTAATTTTCCCGTTACAATAAGAGTTCCGCCGCCGTCCGCTGACAATTTACAGCTTCCTTCACAAAAGGTGACTCCCGTTCCATCAGTAAAATTACCGGGCGGATTTTTATTACTTCCAACACTAAAATTTGGATCATTTCCTGTGGGATTAGTGAAATAACTTCCTACTGAACCCTTAGCAGCGTTCCGATAATATTGAACTAGTGCATCCAATGCCGCCGGGGTTCTTTGCCAATCAGGGACACTATTTGGATCAAGCAAAGCAGGCGGCGGCTTCATATGAGGGGATCACCTCCCGGAGGATTTAAATTAACATAATCAAGATTAGCAGGATTTGTTAAGCCGAATGAAGGAACACAATCGACTGATGATGTACAAGTACCACCGGAGTAAGTTATTTTGTTGGATGTTCCCGGCTCAAAGCGAAAACCTGCGGCTGGACCAGCTTTGAGTTCGTAGTTATATATTCCTGAGATCAAATTGAATCTGAGTCCCAATCTCTTTCTTCGATTCCGATATTTTTCTGCTAATATCCGAAATATCTTTAATCGGCGGATCACATTTTCTACTTTTACTCGTTTTCTCGCTAACTCCCGATTCGCTCTTTTTTCTTCCTTCGTCAACCTTCTTAATTTACTGTTCTTCTTTGGTATCACCACTTTAGCGTGTTTCTTTTGTAATCCCTAATAACCGCTGTCGGCTTTAATCTCAATCTGTTTGCTCAATTTTACTTTGCTTTTTTCATATATTTTTGCATCGTGTGTTTTGCCTTTCCCGAAAAACGTCGCAATTACTTCTTCGCTTTCTTCACAAATTATTAGCTGACTTTTCAATGTATGTCGCTTCTTTTTTCCCGAATAATATCGCTTTTGTTTTTTTTTGGACTTCGATCAGCATTTCCGTCACATCCACTATCGTGTAACTCAACTCATCTTCTTCCAATAAACGTCTTTACCCGGC
>JALZKH010000156.1 GCA_030859345.1 Acidobacteriota bacterium
GGTCGAATGCGATGATTTCCGATTTTCTTTCACTTTCCGCTAGTTTTGCATAGACTTGGCGGAAGGACAACTAAAGTCTTGCACTGAAAGTGCATAGCTTTTACTAGCGTGTTTAAAATAGTAAAAAAACTAGAAGCAATTTCTATTTAATAAGTTGCATATTATTTTAACTGCCGGAAACTTTTAAATTTATTGTTGAGCCAGAATTTTCTCTATTTGCCTGATATGACGGAAAGTGTGTCCGCCGATAAGTGCGAGCCAATCATGTGCGTTTATTTCTCCGAAGGCGGGATGCGGAAAGGTAAATCCCGTTCCTTCGACGGTTTCAAACAGGGGACGAAGTTCCTCTAATTTTTGCCGGTTTTTTTTCATCGCTGCCAGAGATTCGGCAATGGTTTGTTTGCCTTCGGGATGAACGATCTCAAGAGCTTCCAGTTTTTGTTCGGCAATTTTGGCAATGCCTTCTAAAAAAGCCCCGGATAATTTCACTGTGCCGTCCGAAGTCTTTCCTTCGGCTTGAGCTTGTTTAAGTAATTTGGCGAAAATTTTTGTCATTCCGTCTTCAACTTTTGATAAATGTTCAACAATTTGTGCAACCGTCCACTTTCCATCTACGGGCAAAAAATCTGCCTGTTCTTCGGTCAAATTTCCGACGATTGATTTTAATTTTTCTTGTATTCTGTCGTTTGCCTCGTAAACCTCGGCAATTGTTTCATATTTCATAGCATTCATTTCGGGTTGGTTTGATTTATATTTGCCACCTGCGAACTCAGGATCAGGCGATGCCAACGCAGGTAACTTCGGACGCTTTCAGTTTGTTCCTGCATTTCCCTGACGAAACCCGTTTGCAGATACAGCAGATCGGGCTGCGTCCATTCGAGCGTAATGATCGGATTAAAAGACACGAGCGTATTCGGGTCGGGCAAAGCACTCTGCGGTTGATTATTCGCCGGATTAGCGTTCGCGTTTGCGTTCGGGGTTGGCGGTTTCTTTTCTCCGCCCGTATTGCCGTTGCTGTTTGCCGTGTTTGCAATATTTTTTTCTTCGGCGGTTAATTTTGAGTCGTAAGCTCTCGAAGATATTAGCAGGTCGTTTCGCAAAGGGATTGCGGCTTGCGTTGTTCTTTCTCCGGCTGCATCGTAGATTCTGATTTGTTTGTTGAATGCAACGGCAACCTTTGCCGAGTCGGGCGACCAGACGGGACGAACATTTGTCGGAAAATCATCGAGCAGACGTTCACGTCCGGTTTTTTCAATCAGTCGAGGTCTGCCCTGCGGAATAAACAAATATCCGGCGGTTGTCATACGCTGCTGCATAATCCGCCATTCGGTAATCGGCGTTGCCAGAGCAGCTAATGCTTCACTATCCGGCGACCAGACGAAATAAAAATAGATCAAACCTTCATTTTGCGTCAAAGGCGTAACTTCAATGCCGTCCGCATTGCAAATGTAAATCTGCTCGGTGCGAAAAGTTATGATTGTATTTGCCGGTTCAGGCGAAGTGTTTGCATTAGTTTCAGCGTTTGTATTCGCGTTTGTGTTAGCGTCCGCATTTGTGTTGGTGTTGGAAGTTCTGTTTTCATCCGTATCAACTAATTCTGCCGTAGTGTTTGTATTGGAATTCTTGCCGCCTTCTTCGCCTGTAATTGTGTCAATTCTTCCGCCGCGAACCATTGCAACAAAGGCGACATTATTCGAGTCGGGCGACCAGACAACCGTATCGGAAAAATGAACCGCCATCTCTTCGTGCGTAATTTTGTTGAGAAGTTTGCCGTCCGCCGAATACATATCGAGGCGAAATTCCGAAGTTAAATCGCCGATCTTATGATAAATTGCCAAAACTCTCTGGTTATTCGGCGACGTGATGGTTTTATCCAAAATCTCCTGCGGACGATTTTGGTCAAAATCTGCCTGAATTGCCGGATTTCTTTCGTCGGGTTGAGCCTTTTTTTCTTCCGAAGGTGCAGGAACATCCGCCTCAAAACGATAATTCAAGAGTTGAGCCGGAACTTCTGCCAAAGGTGCAATCGGCATTTCCTCTTTTTCAACTGCATTTTTCTGACAGGCAATTGAAAAAATCATAACCGCCATTAAAATAATTTTTGCAGAATTTTTATAAAAAACCATAATTAATTAATCAAAATAAACAGGATAAACAAGAGAAATAAAACAAATTTCTTTATCTTGCAAATCCTGTTTATACTTTTTGGGAACTTATTTTAGAATTTCTCCCAAATAATTCTGATATAGACGCATTTGTTCAGCCGAAGGATTTGCCACGGGAATAATCGAATATCCCGAAGCAGGAGTTTTTCCGAGTGTAACGTTCATCTCACGCAATTTGTTATCACGGAAAAGCGTAACTTTGACTTTATTTCCAGCCTTTTTGCGATTAATATGAAAATTCAAGTCACTGCTGCTTGTAACCTGATAGCCGTCAACCGCAATTATCAGATCGTCCGTATTCAAACCCCATTCATAAGCAGGCGTTCCGACGGGAAGCGAAGTGATATTTAAACCGCCCGCTGCTTCACGCAGATTCGCACCGAAATAAGGTGTATCATTTTCAGGACGCAATTTAACCATCTGCAAACCGATGTCGTTTAAAATGCTGTTGTATTCGATCTCGTCTCTGCCGCGAACATATTTGTCAAAAAACGGCTCAAGACTCGTTCCCGCCATCATTTCCGCAACTTTTTGAAAATCTGCGGG
Organism: Acidobacteriota bacterium; assembly: GCA_030859345.1. Classification (GTDB taxonomy): domain Bacteria; phylum Acidobacteriota; class Blastocatellia; order Pyrinomonadales; family Pyrinomonadaceae; genus Aridibacter. The sequence continues at coordinate 2,712 of JALZKH010000156.1, forward strand.
TGAATAAGTTTTATTCAGCTTTTTGAAATATTCGTCATAAAGGTAACGCATCACGTCATCAAGCGATTTTGCACCATTTGAGGCTGAACGGATTTTTATATCGAGCAGAAAGTTAACGAGTTCGCCTTTGCTGTAATAGGAAATATAGCGATTGACCGAATGTTCATCCGGGCGATAGCTTTTGATCCACGCATCAAAACTTGCTTCTTCCAGACTCGTCTGAAATCTTCCGGGCTGTCTTTCCAGACTTTGAGCGATTCCGGCTTCGTTACTCAAAACGTCCGAAGCATTAAAAATTCCGGCACGCCGCATCAGAACCCACTCGTAATAAGATGTCGAACCTTCCGCAACCCACAGCAATTTCGTGTAATTTTCGTTCTCGTAATCAAATGGTCCGAGCGGTTCGGGGCGGATTCTTTTGACGTTGTAGAGATGAAAATATTCGTGAGCGACCAAGCCGAGAAACGCTTTGTAACGTCCTTCGGGTTCAAATCCCCAACGATTCCATTGCAGGGCTGTTGAATTCAAATGCTCAAGTCCGCCGCCGCCACGCAGATTTAAAATGAATGTGTAATCATCATAAGGCAATTCGCCGAACATTTTGTAGCATTCTTCAATAATTTTCGTTGTGTCAGCGACAATTTTATCAAGATCATAATTTCCTTCGCCCGTAACAACATAACGATGCGGTTTGCCGCGAACTGTAAATTTTTTCTCGATAAAATTGCTGATTTCAAACGGCGAATCATACAAAATATCGTAATTTGCCGCCCGAAAAGTGTTGATCTGTCCCGCCACAGGCTTTAAACCCGTCGCAGCTTTCCAATTGCCGTAGGGATTTATTTTTACAGTTGAAGGTGCATTTAATTGTCCTTTCGGAAACATCAACAATGCTGCCGGCGTAAAAAATGCGTGTTCATAATTGAGTTCATTCGTGCGAACGGTCAATTCATTGGCATAAACATTGTATTTAACCTTAATTTCCTTTGCCCCTTTCGTGTCAATCTGCCAGGTATTTTTGTTTATTTTCTGCCAATCGAGCAATTTTCCGCCTGCATTCATCGCCGCAAAATCCTGAACGTGGCGTGCATATTCGCGGACGAGATAACTTCCCGGTGTCCAGACGGGCATTTTTATTTCCGCCATCGCGGGCATCTGCGAAGATTTCAAAGTCATTTCAACTTCGAGCAGATGCGTCCAGGGTTTCGGCATCGAAACGGTATAACTAATATCGGGCGTAACCTGTTCCCCTTTTGTAATACGCACCGTCGTCGTTTCTTTCTTCTGAGCAAACAAACCTTGCGAACCCGTCAGAACAAACGCGAACATTATTAATAATAAAACTTTGGTTTTGAATACTTTCTGCATAAATTCTTTTTTACCCCTTTTGTTTTTTCGTTATCTTACTAGAGTTTCACTTAAAAATCACTTTCTAATCTAACCGTTATGATTCAATTTTCTGCATAAATGTTTCAAACAAAATAAATCAAGACGTTTTAGTAATAAATGGCTATTTACAACTGACCAGTTACTATTTATCATTTGAGCATCTAAACTAAGACTCAACTTTTAAGTTTGCGTGCTTTGCGGCTTTGCGAGAAATTTCTTTGCAAATTAGAATTATCTCCCGCAAAGGAGCATAAGCCGAAAAGTTAATACAAAGAAGAAATTAGCATATTTTTGACGCATATTTACTAATCACCAAACTATGAATCCGCTTGCAAATAAAATCCGTCCAAAAAATTTAATCGAATTCGTCGGGCAGGAACACCTCGTTGGCAAAGGCAAACCGCTTCGTCTGGCGATTGAAAACTCACATATTTTTTCGTTCATTTTGTGGGGAACGCCCGGAGTCGGCAAAACGACTTTTGCAAGAATTTATGCCGATGCGATAAATGCGGATTTTTATGAACTATCCGCAGTTTCCACAGGTAAAAACGACATACGTAAAATCGTTGATTCGCCGGAAGATGAAAACAAACCGAAAGTTTTATTTCTCGATGAAATTCACAGATTTAATAAAGCACAGCAGGATTTTTTATTGCCGTTTGTCGAAAACGGCGATCTGACTTTAATCGGTGCGACCACGGAGAATCCTAGTTTTGAAGTAATTCCCGCTTTGCTCTCACGTTTGCGGGTTTTTGTTTTGGAAGAATTAAAACCCGATGAAATGGCGGTTATTATTGACCGAACCGGTTTTGAAATTGATGACGAGGCAAGCGAATGGCTGATTCAAATGTCGGACGGCGACGCACGGCAAGCCTTAACAATGATCGAAAACACCGCTCAATTGCACGACGAAAAGATCACGCTCGAAACTTTGCAAAACACTTTGCAATCAAAAACTCTGCGTTACGACAAAAAAGGCGAGGAGCATTACAACACGATCAGTGCGTTTATAAAATCTATGCGGGCGGGCGATGCGGACGCGGCGATTTATTATCTCGCCCGAATGATCGAATCCGGCGAAGACCCGAAATTTATCGCCCGCCGGATGGTAATTTTCGCATCCGAAGACATCGGGCTTGCCGTGCCGACCGCACTCGTCGTCGCCAACGCGGTTTTCCGAGCCGTCGAAACCATCGGTTTGCCCGAAGCAGGAATAAATCTCGCTCACGGAGTAGCTTATTTAGCAAACTGTAAAAAAGACCGCTCGGCTTATAACGCTTATAAGTCCGCTCGTGAAGATGCAAAAAAACACGGCAATCTTCCGATTCCTTTAAAACTCAGAAACGCTCCGACAAAATTGATGAAGGAACTCGGTTACGGCAAAGACGACGGCAAAAAGGGTTTACTGCCCGATAAATTGAAAGGTAAGAAATATTTGAAATAAAAAGAATTGACTACAAAATATTCGAAAAAGGAAATACGAAAAAGCACGAAAAGGAATTTAAAAACGAAAAGATAAAATTTTACAAGAATTCTTATCCTGCCCAAGTCCCGTTTTTCTTTAGTTTTTTTCTTATTCTTTCGTCTTTCTTTTTTCGAATATTTTGTAGTTAATTCTTTCTTTCCCAAATTGCATATTCCATTTCAAAGTTCTAACTTTAAATTCAGATGAATCAAGAAAATTTTGGAGAAATCCCGCGTCAGGAAACGCCCGAAAAATTTCTCACCAAACCATTAATAATTATTTACTTGACCGTATTTATAGACCTTGTCGGCTTCGGCATCGTTATTCCGCTTCTTCCCTATTACACGGAAAGTCCCGTATTTCAGGCGACACCATTTGAGGTCGAAATAATCTTCGCGGTCTATTCGGCAATGCAGTTTATTTTTGCACCGATCCTGGGCGGGTTATCAGACAAATACGGTCGCCGTCCGGTTTTATTTTTAAGCATCATCGGTTCGGGAATCGGCTATTTGTTCATCGGTTTTGCGGGAGCTTTGTGGATGGTTTTTGCAGGCAGAATCATTGCGGGCATCACGGGCGGAAATATCTCGACCGCACAGGCTTATATCGCCGATATAACAACACGGGAAAATCGTGCGAAAGGGATGGGATTATTCGGTGCGATGTTTGGCTTAGGTTTTATTTTCGGTCCCGCAATCGGCGGAATTTTAAGCCGTTTCGGACTCGCCACGCCTTTTTTATTTGCGGCAGTTTTATCCTTTGCAAATGCAACCGCCCTCTATTTTTTCCTGCCTGAAACACGAAGAAAACGAATTGACGAATTTTCCCGCCAAAACCGTTTTGCCCAAGCCTTTGAAGCCTTACGCGATCCGCGTTTTTCGGTCATCACGATTTTATATTTCCTCGTCATCACAGCCTTTTCAATTATGACCGCTTCCTTTGCACTCTACACGATTTACCGCTTCGATTATACCGCCGAGCAGAATGGTTATTTATTTGCTTATGTCGGAGTTTTGGCAATAATTATGCAGGGATTTCTGTTCGGCAAACTGGCAAAAAAATTCGGTGAAGCAAATCTGGTTGTCGTCGGTTCGTTTCTGCTGATTGGTGCTTTGATAACTTTTCCCTTCATCGGTCCCGCCTGGGGCGGACTTGCCGGTTTATTGTTAAGTATGGCTTTTTTCTCGGTTGGAAATTCGCTTTCGTCGCCGGCTCTGACAAGTCTCGCATCAAAAGTCGCCAGCGAAGATGAACAAGGCAAAGCACTCGGCGTTCTGCAATCAGGAGCAAGTCTCGCACGTGCGATCGGACCTGTTATCGGCGGAGTTTTGATAATCAATGCCGCTGAAAAGATTGATGATTACACACTTATCCGCACTTTTTGGACGGCGGCGGGCATTATGTTTGCGGCATTCTTGCTGGCAATTTATTTTGCAGCAGTCGGCAAACCAAAAACATTGGCTTAAAATCGCGTAACCGGAATTTTTACAACCGGCAATCCGGGTTATTTAATTAAATATTTAGCCGCTAATCCCTTTGCACCAACTGCCCAGGTAGAATTTCTGCCCGATGATTGAACGGCATTGTAATTTTCTTTATCTAAATTCATCCAAATTTTTCCACCGTTAAATGAAATATCCGAACCGCTTGAGCCGACGGCGATGATCGTGTTTTTATTAACAAAAGCCACACCCGAACGATAGCCGCTTAAACCTTTTGATAAAGTCCAGTTTTTTCCGCCGTTTAATGTATAAGCTAAATTATCTACATTACTTTCCGGCTTTTCGTAGTTTCCGCCAACAATTACACCCCGGTTTTTATTTTGCATAGCGATCCCGAAAATTCCGCTACCGGATGTGCCGTTGATGATTGGCGTTTCGGTAACTTTCCACGAATTACCGCGATCTTTTGAATAGAAAACTCTCGCGTCCATTCCGCCCGTGATGAGCCAAATTCGGTTTTTGCCTTCCGTAATTATACAAGTTCCGCTGGCGGCAAATGCGGCTTCGCCTTCCTTTGCGGACGGCATTTTGTCGGTTGAAACTTGCATCCAGTTTTCGCCGTCGGTCGTGCGATACAAAACATATTTGCCATCAACCGGATCGCTCATCGCCATTCCGTTTTTCTCATCCCAAAACGCAATCGAATCAAAAAATGCTTTTTCATCCGTGTTCTTAAACTGCAATTTCCAACTTTTCCCGCCATTCTTAGTTTTATAAATCCTTGAACTTTCGCCGTTGCCGATGCTCAAAACATAAGCCGTATTTGCATCAAACGCTTCGATGTCTCGAAAATCCAATTTTTCAGCACCCTCGACTTTGAAAACGTCCCAGTTTTCGCCACCGTCAACAGTCCGTATAACAGTTCCGCCCGTCCCCGATGCCCAGATCACATTTTCGCTGACAACATCAAGCCCGCGAAAACTTGCATCCGTTTCGGTATCAACTTTTTGCCATTGAGCATTAACAGTTGCAAGAGATATTAAGAATAAAAATACAGTCCCCAAAATTTTCATAATAATTATCTTAATTTAAATCCGTTGAAATTTGAATTTATCCAAGAACAAAAGTAAAATTCAGCAAAATTCTTTCCAAATAAACAAAAGGACAAAACAAATATATGGCTTTCTTTCCGATTCCGAGTATGCTGCTCAAGCAGCTTTATACATTTAACAGCCTGAAGAACACCGACAGCGGTATCAAATTTTCGATCAAAAATCGTTTAACGGATGTGAAATTTTCCGAGCTTCAATCAGTTAAAATTAATGGAAATGAAATTCCGAAAGACAAAATTACATTTGGTTTCGGCGATGGCGAAACATTGCCTGCAACCGACATTTCCGAAGATAATCCGATTGATTTCCCGCTTCGCAAAGTTATTGATGTTTTTGCGGAAACGGAAAATCTCGAACATGGAAAACACAAGATAAAAATTTCCGTCAAAGCAAAAGGTTACGGTTCGCTCAAGTTTGAGGTTGAAGATGCGATTGCCGAAACGGAAAGTTATGAGGTCAGTATTCCGAGAGATCGGGCGAATGATTATTCGGAAGAAATTATAAAAAAACGTCAGGAATTTGTTGAGGAATATTCGGGAGCGAAACTTGAACACATTAAAAATTATTCATTTGACCCGCATATTTTAGAGGGAAATTGCGAGAATTTTACGGGCGTTGCACAGATTCCGCTTGGGTTTGCGGGACCGTTAAAAGTTAATGGTGAATATGCGAATGGCGAGTTTTTGATTCCTTTGGCGACTTCGGAAGGGACTTTGATCGCTTCGTATAATCGCGGGATGAAGGTTTTGAATTTGTCGGGCGGCGTGAAATCAACCGTCGTCAGCGATGCGATGCAGAGAGCTCCCGTTTTTGTTTTTGAAGACGCACGCGAAGGGCGAAAGTTTGTCTCGTGGATAATTGATAATTTTGATGAGATCAAAGAGCAAGCCGAAGCAACTTCAAGCGTGGCGAAGTTGAAAGACATTGACCAATACACTTCCAACAAATTCGTTTTTGCGAGATTTAATTACACAACGGGCGATGCGGCGGGACAAAATATGGTCGGACGTGCGACCTTTGCGGCGTGCAGTTGGATAATTGATAATTACGAAGCGGACAAGATCAAGCATTTTTATCTGGAGTCAAATTTTGCAACAGACAAAAAAGCCTCACAAGTAAATATTATGCGAACACGCGGAAAACGTGTTACAGCGGAATGCACGATTCCGCGACAAGTTTTGATCGAACATATGCGTGTCGAACCCGAATCGCTGACATATCACGCCGGAGTTGCAAATATCGGTTCGATTTTATCAGGTGCAAACAACAATGGTGCTCATTCGGCAAACGGAATTACGGCGATGTTTATTGCGACCGGACAAGACGTTGCGAATGTTTCGGAGAGTTCCGCCGGAATAATTTATTCGGAAATCACGCCCGAAAAAAATCTGTATATTTCGATCACAATTCCTTCTTTAATCGTCGCAACTTACGGCGGAGGAGTTGGACTTGCGACACAAAAAGAATGTTTGGAAGTTTTGGGTTGTTACGGTAAAGGCGGCGTGAATAAATTAGCCGAGATCGTTGCGGGCGTTGTTTTAGCGGGCGAGATTTCGCTTGGTTCGGCAATATCTTCGAGCGATTGGGTTTCGAGCCACGAAAAATACGGGCGAAATCGGTAGTCAAATGCTCTATATTCGGCAAAAGTTTGACAAGAAATGACTTCTTCTCTACACTCTCATTTCTGCCCAAACTGTTTTCGTGAATTTTATGTTATCCAATAAAATTGAAAGTCCTTCTTTTTATGTGAGTGATGGAGAGATTCTCAAGGAAGCCGGGGAAATGGAACAACTTCCGAATCAAGTTTATATCGGAGTCGGCACAAACGAAGAAGATCTCCCAAATTGCAAACCGGGCGACCAAAGCCACGAAGCAGTTCAAGATGTTCTGAAACTCAAAACAATTCTTCAGGCAAAGAAATTGGACAATAAAAACCTAAAAGTCTTGATCGAAGATTGTGCAGTTCATAGCGAAGTTGCTTACGGACGACGCTTTTATGATGCAATGCGATTTCTATATCCCCGCAAATTAAGCTAATTATTCGGTTTCAAATCTCTCGGAATTGTCATCAACTCGGTTTGTCTGCCGTCAATATAATAAGTTTTTGTCCCGTCAAAAAACGCATCTTCTTCGAGCATAATTCTGATCTCTTTATCCCATTCTTTAATAAATGTCGCGGCGTTTAGTTCGATGGAATGAGCCGTATTTTCATAAAGCGGATAATCGCCGTTTACGGGAACTCCGCCTTGTTGATCCCAAAGTCCGATGGTCGTTCCGGCGGCGTGTCCGTGGAAGCCGATTGGATGCGTGTAAATTGTGCATTTGATCTTTTCAGCTTTGCATTTGTCGAGCGACATTTTTAAGATTTGATTGCCTGTTCTGTTTGTTTTGAAATTGTTTGTCAAAATATCTTGGACACGGTTTCCTGTTTTAAACGCATCTTGCAAGAACTTTGGTGGTGCTTTTTCGTTTGGTTTTAGAACGTAAGCGTGTTGTTGCGTGTCGGTATTAAGTCGTAAATAAGTTATGCCGAAATCCACGTGGAGCAGATCGCCGGGCAGAATGATTTGATCTTCGGGACGGTCGGAAAACGCCCGCAGATGCTCAAAAGATTCGGGGTTTTTGCGTTGGATTGAAACGGACGGATGAAACCACGTATCGAGTCCGAGTTTGTTGATGCGATCACGATACCACCAGACGACATCATCGGTTGTCGTTACGCCCGGTTGGATAACTTTTTCGGAAAAACCTTCGGCAATTATCTGTTTCGCCATTCGGACAATTCGCGGATAAATTGCCATTTCACTTTCCGTTCGCGTTTCGAGCCAACCGATAGCAACATTTTCCGCCGAGGTTACGCGGCTTTTGAAATTATTTGGTAAAGCGTTCATCAGTTGATCGTATTGCATCGAAGAAATCCCATCCGCAAGTGCGAAATTTTCCGATTTATTAACACCAATTTTCTTTGGATTTTTCGCCACAATAAAATCCGCCAAAGCCTTCCATTGATCGGGTTGTTTGTCCGCATCCCAAGCCTTTACAAACATTTTTCCAACGCCGTATCTCGCCATCGCATAAGTTTCCAGCTTTTTTCCAACGCCCGGATCATAAATCACAAGCATCGTATTTCTTCTGGCATTTTGCCAAGTTGAAGGCAGAAAAGTTCTTAAAACGGGGTCTTCATTGTATTCACGCGAAACAATTATCCACATATCAATCCCGCTTCGCCGCATAATTTTCGGCAAAACGGTTTCGATTCTTTCATCAAGCAAACGGTCAATCACCTTCGCCCGTTCACGCATCGGAAGCGGTTCGGGAAAGTATGGATTTTGGGCGGAGATTGAAATTGAAAAGACGAGTAAAAATGCGAATGTGATTATTTTTTTCATAATGATTTTAAGAAGTTTGCCCACGAATTACACGAATGAACACGAATAGAAAAAACTATTTTTATTCTGCTCTTTATTCGTGCAGATTTGTGTAATTCGTGGGCGAAAATATTTTTATCTACTATACTTTGTGAATCCATTCACCGCAAAAAGCCAAATCCGCTCGTCCCGTAATCATCATTTCGTCATCTTCACGCCAAAGTGCTTCGGTCGTTCCGCCTTCTGCGTGGACGGAAACTTCTTGGCTGGTTTTCCCAACAAATGCCGAAGCGACAACAGCCGCAATCGAGCAAGTTCCCGAAGAAGAAGTTTCGCCCGCACCGCGTTCCCAAATGCGAATTTCTACATTGTTTTTATCCAAAACTTTTACAAAAACAACATTAGTTCTTTCGGGAAAATGTTCGTGCGACTCAATTTCTTTTCCAATCTTTCGCCAATCAAATTCAAAATCTTCAACAAATATTACACAAACAGGATTGCCAACATCAAGCGTGATCGTTGATGATTTGTAATTCGTAATTTGTAATTCGTAATTCGTAATTGAACGCGGTTTGCCGAGTTCGGCGAGATACCAGAATGTATTTGCTTCACGGCTTAGAAAATCGTAGTTTTTAATTCCGCTTTTTGTTTTGAGTTTTAATTTTGTGTCTGTCCAGATATTTTTGTAATAAAGATATGCGACAGCACAACGAGTTCCATTGCCCGAAAATCCCGCTTCGCTTCCGTCGGGGTTTATTATGCGGCATCCATAATCGGCTTCTGTTTCGTCAAGTTTTTCTAACAATGCGATGCCGTCGCCGCCGACTCCGGTATTTCGATGACAGATTTTTTTTGTGAATTCGCCGATGTCGGAAACTTGCGATAAATCATCTTTTTCAACAACGATGTAATCATTGCCGAAGCCGTGAAATTTGCAGAAATTGATTTTGTCCATAAAAGATTTTTACGAAATTCGATTTTTAAAACAGATTTCGATAATAAAACTTTTTCGCTTGAATTTGAAACTACAAAACTTTTTGCCAATTTAAAGATAAAAAAAACCGCAAAATTTCTTCTGCAGTTTTTTATTTGAGGTGAGGGAACTGATTATTTTTTCGGATTTCCCGAATGCGGTGTTCCGAGATACGGAAACGTGCTTAAATACGGCACGTCATTGTCTGCAACTCCGTCGCCGAGTGTGTTGTTCGGTGCTTTGTTGGTCGCGGGCGTAAATGGTGTTCCGCCTGCCATAGCACGTAATGCGATGTCTGTAACATCGTCAAAAACTCTGCGTCCGTTTGGAAATCCTGCCGGATCGCCGCCTAATAAACCTAAACGATTTGGTGATTTAGTTGGCGGAATCGCCACATTCAAACGAAGCATTTCGTGCGGTTTTCCGTCGGAGAGAAATGTGTTGAACGTCGGTGCACCCGGAACTGAACCGGCTTTGATTCCGGTTGCAAAGATCGAAACCAAATCATTACGCGGTGTCGGCGGAATATCAATTTTGAAAACAACCTTCAAAAGTTTAGCAAGTTGCGGATCAAGCACGAAAGGTGCGGCAATTGCATCGTCTTTCGGCGAAAGTCCGTTAAAAGCGTCCTTTAATTTTAAAGGAATAACAACTTCATTGACAAGCGGATTTCCGAGCCGCGAAATTTGAACCCAATTGCCGTTTTTTGCACCGCTTTTTTGTCTGTTGTTCAGCACATTCGTCGTTTGACGGCTGGCGGTTGACCATACGCCGATAACCGCATCAGATGAAGTCGGATCGGTTGGAGTGTTGTTTGCTTTGGTTAAATCTTTGATCGGAACTTCGATTGCAATCGAATGAACATTCAGTCCGGCAAGCGTATCTTTTCCGCCCGTTTCTTTGATCGAAGTTAAATTAAGTGTGTCAAAAATTTCATTAACGGCAATAAAAAAGCCTTCATCGCGTTGTCCGGCGAAAACTCTTGATCCGTTTGAATTCGGCAGTTCCTGAACGGCTTCTCTGGCAAGTTTTTCATATTCCGGTGTCGTGCGATTACCGATATTTGCCGGCGGAGTTTTTAGAACTCTGGAAAGGAATTTGCCGTTCTTACCCGTCTTCCGGTCAACTCGCTTAACGCTGAAAGTTTGAAATTCGTTAATGTCCGGATCGTTCAGCGATGTGATCAGCGGATCAATGCCGCCTTTGCCTTGCAGAGCCTCATTCGGTGCTGCCATACCTAAAACGGTATCGGGATTTTTGATCTGGTTGCTGAATTGAAATTGATAGCTTATATCTTCTACGCCGTCGCCGGTGTTATCAATTTTGATTTCATACAAAACCGAATCATCGAATTTGTAATAATGCGGACCGGCACCCGGTGCTTCCAATGGAATGAAATTCGTAATTAATGTTACAAATCCTTCGCGTCCCTGTTCGGGGCTGCGGAAAGCATAAACATCTGTGTTATCAGCTAACGGATCAGCCGTAATAAGCGGTGCTTCGCGGTGGCTTGATGCCAAAGCCGTCGGCACTGTGTATGTGTAAAAAAGTGAAACCATTATCGCCAGACTAAATGCTGACGTAATAAATTTTCTCATGAATCCTTGTCTCCCTAAATGTATTTTTTGTTTTAAAACAAAAGTTTTTAGCTTTGTCTTTTATCTTCGTTAAAGTCGGAGAATTGGATTTAAATTTTTTTCAATAATTACCTGCTATTTATTCAATACCTTCGCCAATTTCTAAATCTAGCCTGAAATCGGCGAAATAGTGTATATATGTTGTATGTAAAAAAATGACAACCACAAAATATGGCAACACAATTTACCCTAAAAAAATTTGGCGAAGGTATTGATTTATTGCAACGGTTTAATTTCTCGAATTACTTTTTTGGATCGGGAACAATTTTCAGCATAACTTTCTTTCCTTCACGCATTACGACGACATCGTAAGTTTCGCCCGCCTTCATTTCGCCGAGCATAAACATATAATCGGAAATGTTGCGGACTTCCTTATCGCCGATTTTTATAATTTTGTCGCCACCTTTGATTCCCGCTTTGTCCGCCGCAGAATCGTCCCGCACGCCGTCTAAAACTAAGCCCGTATTGTCGCTGTCGGCATAACTCGGAATTGTTCCAAGCGACACATTAAAACTCGTTCTGCCGCCCATTGTGCTTGAGCTTTTGGCAACCGTATAAGTCGGACGCTTCGGATTTTGGTCAACTGATTTGACAATTTCCGAAACGAATTCGGTGATTTCTTCCAAGCCGACATAATTAATTTTATCGGCTGTGTCGGAAGGTTTATGGTAATCCGTGTGCGTTCCCGTGAAGAAAAACAGGACGGGAATTTTCTTGGCGTAAAATGATGAATGATCGCTCGGACCAAAACCGTCTTGATTTAATTGCAGATTGAATAATTTACTGTCAAAACTTTTAGAAGCCATCACGTTTCCGTTTATTCCAACGGAAATCGGCACATTATTTCCGCTAACTTTTGTGATTTCTTGATTTTCAACTCTTGTTTTGCCAATAATTCTCGGTTGATTTTGATTTACAATCGTTTCCCATTCGCTCGCCGTGCCGATTCCACCGACGGTTAATTTTCCGCCGTTTAAACGTCCAACCATATCCATATTTATCACTGCGACGGTTTTTTCGAGAGGAAAAACGGGATTGTTCATGTAAGCCTTTGAGCCGAGAAGTCCTTCTTCCTCGCCGCCGAATGCGATAAAAATTAATGTGCGTTTGTTATTATTAGCTTTGCGGAATTGCCGTGCGAGTTCGAGCATTGCGGAAACTCCCGAAGCGTTATCGTCTGCTCCGTGGTGGATTTCTTTTGAATTCGGCGACAAACTTCCATCGCCGCCGTGTCCTAAATGATCGTAATGAGCCCCGATAATGATCACTTCATTTTTTAAGATCGGATCGCGTCCTTCGACGATGCCGATGACGTTGTATGCTTCGGCTTTTTTCTTGACGAGATTTATTTTCAGTTCCGCTTTTGCATCAATTTTTTCGGCAAGTTTTATCTGAATCGGTTCGGGAGTTTCGGTTCGTTTTGCAAACCATTTTTCGATTTCCTGCAAACCTTTACTGTCCGTGCTTAAAAGTTTTGCCGCCGCCGCACGGGAAATTACGATGGTCGGAATCGCCAATTCGCCGAGTGTTTGGTCAAAACTCAATTGTGCAAGTCTTTCATCCGCAAACTTTTCATTTTCGGCAATTATGATAAGTCCTTTCGCACCTTTTTGTTTGGCAATATTTGCCTTTGCGTGTGTCCCGATCAAACCGAATTCGCTGTGCGGATTGTCTTTGTCGGGATTTTCTTCAAAAACCAAAGCGATCTTGTCGTTTACATTTACATTCTCATAATCGTTATATTTCAAGCGTTCCGATTCGATCCCGAAACCTGCAAAAACAATGTTCGCACCCGAAATATCCGCATTCGGCGTAAAACCAATCGGCATCCAATCCGTTTTCAAATTCAACTTTGCACCGTTAATTCCAAGCGAATTATCTTCGCCCAACTCAACGCCCGAAACATATTCAAACAACTGCAAATAACTGCCCTTCGACTTCGCATTTTGAGCATTCGCAACTCCGCCTTTCAACTTATAACGTGCAAAGATATTCGCCACATAACCCGCCGCAAAAGTCGCCCCTTTTTCGCCCGTCCGTCTGCCTTCGAGTTTGTCCGACGCAAGATAAGAAACGTGCGACCGCAGATTCTTCTCAGTTTTCGATTGCTTTGTAGCTTTCTGTGCCGAAACGCTGAAAGCTAGTGTAAATAAAAGTAGAAAACTAAATAATTGCTTTTTCATAAAATTCCTAATCCAAAATTACAAACAGTTTCCTATGGAATCCCATCCTTCAATTTTGCCCTTTCGATATGCCATTTTATCTAAAGTAGGCATTGGTTTTGGCGGAGTTGCCCCTTTTGAGATTATCCAAAGATTTATTTGGTAAATTTCTTTGATGCCTCCATTTATAAATAAAATTCTATTAGAAGGAAATGCTCTTAAAGTAAAATGTCGCATTATTTGATGAGTGCGATAATTTGTTTCTCCAAAAAAGGGAAGATAAGTTTTTAAAGGGATTTTCTCGTTTAAATTGTAAGGACGATAAGCATATTTACCGTCATAAATAATTACATAGCCATATGTATCAGGACGATTTTGAATTTTTATCATAAAGTTATCTAAACGACTTCTTAAATCTTCACATTGAATATTAGCGAATTGGTCAACTAATTCTGCCGACTGAGCAAACGCACTTACAGAAAACAGCCAAATAGAACTCTTGCAAAAGTAACGTAAATAATGGTAGAGCTATCAATAATATGCTCTACGAAAAACTTGATAAATTGTCCGCCGCTAATTTTAAACGATATTGCGGCGTTGAACGAAAAACTTTTG